>NZ_JBIMDK010000019.1:0-71735 GCF_048552595.1 Acinetobacter psychrotolerans
TGAACAAAGAAAGTTAAATCCTGTGCTTGACTCTTGTGGTTAAAAACAGGACATTTTAAATGGTTTATCGCATAGACATTTTAATTGGTGAATAACAAGCCCCCTAAAGGGCTTTCTCAAACAACTTCCGTTCTTTAGCGCGACGATTCACTAAACCTTGCACAACCTTGCCTTTGACTTTATTCCATACATCAAATTGAGCAGCTGCACCTTTATAATCTTGAGCGTTCAATTTTTTAAGCAATGTTGAGTTAGCAAAGGCATTCACACCAATGTTGTAAGTCAAGGAAACGAGCGCATCATACTGGTTCTGATTAAGGGGTACTTTGACTTTATTCACAGCAGCTTCAAAGCTTTTTAGATCAGATGCCATATATGCTTTGGCTTGCTCAATGGTGCAAATATCGCCTTTTTTGACTTTGACACCGTTACGAATAATTGTGCCATAGCCAATGGTCCAAATATTTGCACTGTCGAGGTATGCTTCGAGTTCTAAGCCCTCATAACTACAGATCGCATCAATCCCTGCCTTACTTGTCACTTGTGGAAGTTTGGCAAAACTTTGAATGTGAAATTCAGGCTGTGCTTTGAGTCGAGCCAAAACCGTTGCAACACCAACAAAACAGCCGACAAACTCCTTCCAATTTTCAGGAATTAAATTCTTGGCATCTTGAGGAATCAAATTCCATACTGTTATAAAGTGCTCGGAGAATAAACTCAGGGCAAAAAAAATGGCGCTTAGAGCGCCAACTTGTACTGTTTTAAGTTTGTATGACTGTTTCCAGTTATCTATTAATTTCATTTAAATTTCACCTGCTTTGTTTTTAACGACTTTACGCAATTGCGCCTCAATAAACTGACTACCCAATGTTCCAAGAAATGCCCCTAGTCCAAGCACACCGAGCATGCTTAAATCTGAAATCCAAATTAAAACGGCTCCTGCGCCAAGTGTTGCGAATCCATTTAAAATGGAACGACCAACAACCACACGCCATGTGAGTTTCTCTGTGCTTACAAGTACCTTAGCCATGGCAATTACAACCCCCATGAAGATTAATTGAAGTGCTACTTTTTCATGCTCTTGCATGTAACCCCCTGTTTTTGGCATTAAAAAAACACCTTTCGGTGCTATGTGATTCTTTTCCATATCGCAAATACCATGCTCGGCTGCACGATATTGTGAGGCTCCCCACCCCCAGTGTTTTCTGACGGGTTTGATCCATTCGCAGCACTAGCCGTACCATTAATTACACCACTGCCAGTTGTATTAGTTGAATATCCAACAGCATGACTATGCGAAGGGATTTCGGGTACAGTTAGAGTATGTTGAAACTCCCCAAATGCACCGCCTAGAATTTTCGTCCAAGATGGATCAGAGGTTATATCTGATAATCCAACGATTGCTTTGCCTTTTGATATTAGCTCCCACACCCCATAACCGAGCCTAGCACTTGGATTCTCAGGGTTCAGCGTTATATAAATATCGCCTATTTTAATTCGTGTAATTGCTACTACTTCAATTAATTGTTGCTCAAAATCTTCCTTTAAAGCTGTTTTTGCAGCATCGACAGCAGCTTTGATTGCTTTGTCTCGCTCGGTTTCAACTTCGTTTTTAACTTGCTCTTGCAGATCAGTAGTATCATCAATAAGGTCATTAATCTGGTCGGTATGTTCATCACGTGCAGACTCTAAATCAGTCACACGTTGCTCAATGCTGTTTGAGCCGCTTGAGTTATTGTCAATCAGGTTTTGAGCAATAGATTCAGCATCGGCAATGCCGTCACCCTCTTCAATCAAATTTCCATCTGCATCAAATATCTGAAAGAAATAATCACCTGATATATAGATCGATGCGCTACCTGTGTCGTCTAGGATCACTGGATAGGTGTTGAAATTATCCATACTCTTGTCGGAGTAGGTATCTTTCTCTGTGGTTGTGCTACCTGCTTCGTACGCATAGACCTGACCACCAATCAATGGTTGTCCATTCTTGTCAAAAGCTCGAAATCGCACAGGTGTTAGTGGGTATGCTGTCATTTTTAACCTGCATTAAAAAACCGCCTTTCGGCGGTTATTGGTTGGATTTGGTTAGATTAGATCCTGTCGTCGTTGAGAGCTTTTGAGCCATCTTGAGAAGGTTTTCCAAACCCTTTGAGTTGGGTGGAAGGTCTTTAGCAGCAAGTAGGATTTTTCGTCCTGTTGCTGTGGTGAGTAATGTTTTTACTAATGTTGCTTGTCCTGCAATTTTCACAGCAACAGGTAAACTTGCTAAAGAAATAGCACCAAATGCAAGGCGGTTACCTGTAGGTGGATTTTCAGCATATTGTCCTGCTCTCTCCACATGACGCATCAACTTAACAAAGCCGTCCATTTCAGCCTTATCAGCACCCTTAAAGACACCTTGATAAGGTGCATGCATTTTTTCAAACTCCCCTGCAAATTTAGCAGGACTGAAAACACCAGTGCTTTCATTGGTAGCCTTATCTAAAGCCCTATTTGCCATCTCATAGCGCAGTGCTGCTTGCCCTTTAGGATCAAGATTCTTGTAAAAATTAGCGGCCTTATCACCCTTACCCATCTGAATAAATGTTTTGAATATTTCATCGGGTGTATTACTGCTCATGGAGTTAGCAA
Source organism: Acinetobacter psychrotolerans (assembly GCF_048552595.1). Classification (NCBI taxonomy): domain Bacteria; kingdom Pseudomonadati; phylum Pseudomonadota; class Gammaproteobacteria; order Moraxellales; family Moraxellaceae; genus Acinetobacter; species Acinetobacter psychrotolerans. Next base: position 2,635 of record NZ_JBIMDK010000019.1, read on the forward strand.
GCGCTTTATCTTGTCCCTCCTTAAGGCTTCTATAAAAAGCATTGGCATGTTTGAATTCACCAATCAGTTTTGGATTACCTGAATTTAATGCAAAATTAGCCATGTCGTCATCTATAGCTGAGCGTATTTGCGTTAATCCAGTGGTTGAGTCTCCTGCTTGACCCCATTTACGTGACAACTCACCAAGTCTAGATCGTGCTGTTTTAAGTTCTCTGTAATTTTGAGGATTATTAGCATGAGACCAGTTACTTCTAATGCTGTTTAATTCAGCGAGTAGTTCTTTGTTTGGAATGGTTTTGGAATCAGCAGCAATAACATCATCAATAGCTTTAAGCATTTGAGTGGCAGGCACTGGTGCATTGCCTGCTTGCTGTTCAACTCTGTTAAACATATTCGATGCTAGTTTGTGGCCACGCCAGTTCTTAATCTCTGCTGCCGCTTGCATAATTTTTCCTGAATCACCGTCTGTTTTATTTACGATCTCCAAAATTCGCTGAGCGTTCTTATCCCCATTGCTTGCCGCAGTTTGAATCTTACCTAGACTTTTATAATTCGCTTCTGACATTTTACCTTGAAGTTTTTCAACCACTTTATTGGCAGCCAACTTTGCTTCTTGTTGCTGCCCCTCTCGGAATGCCGCGGTGCCAAAAAAAGGAACTTGTTCATTTAAAACTTCAGCTTTTTGCAGAATTGGATTTCTACCGATGTCACCAACAGAGGAACGAACTCCATGCTTTTCACCTTCATCGACCAGTTCTTTTACACCTGTACGCATGTTGTTTTTAGCGGCATTTACTCCTCTAACAATAAGGTCACTCGCCTTTTTTCCAACAACACCGCCAACAGCACCCCCAACCGTTCCTGCAACGGTATTTTTAAGCCGGGTATCGCTATCTTTTGCAAAACCTGCGCCACCAATTAAGCCACCTGACAATGCACCACGACCTGCAAAACTAAGCGCACCGCCTCCACCTGTTAGCATTAAAGGTGCTGTTCCTGCAATCGCACCACCTAAACGCCAACCATCAAAGCCTTGATCATTCGCTTCACGACGAAGGTTATGCCATTCCTCAATCTCTTTACGTTGTTTTGTCATGCGATCATAGGATTTGGTATCTAAATTGGTTCCCAAAATTTTATTACTGGTTTGACCAATTTTATCAGCGGCTTTCGAAAATAATTGCTGTACTCCTGCCCCCACTTCAGATCCACCCAGTAAGGCGGATTGCCATGCTTCTGTTTTACCTTCATTTTTCGCATGCTTAAGCATTTCTTCTTTTTGGGATTCTTTCCAGTCGAAAGGTTTAAAGGTAGATTTTTGCGTTTGAAGGTTTAAACCAAATCTTGCTGCAATATCAATATCCGTTGCTCCACCTGATTTAGCTTCTTTAGAAAATGCCGAAAAATTAGGGAGCTTTTGGGAGCTTGCGATTTTTTGGTAGATTTCTTGGTCTGTTGCCCCACCTTGTTTAGCATCTTTAATAAAACCTTGTATTCTTTGCTTTTCGGTTAATTGAGCCATGCTATCCACCTTTTGGGAATAATTGAGTGACTTGCTCAGCACTTAAATATTGTGGTTGATTATTTTGCTTAGGAAACAATCTGGAAACATCGGTGCTATTGAGATATTGAGGTTGTGAAGTGGTTTGCTGTGCCGCTTTGGGAAATAACTTTGAAACTTGATCATTTGATAGATATCTGACTTCTTGGGGTTGCTGTACTTGAGATTGCCCTCCATTTCCAACCTGTCCACCCATCGCTTGATAAAATTTATCTCTATTTACATGACCTGATTTATAGACAGGATCGTCATATCGCCAACGTATATAGTTACGCCCTAAAGCAGCAGCACCCGTCTGATAGTCGACATTAGGATTGTTTAAAAAAGCTTGTGCTGTTTTGTTATAGGTTTTATTGGTTCTCATCTCATTAACAGAAAAACGAGCCATGGCATTGAGTGAGTCTTGAGTCGGTAGAATGCTATTTCCACGAATCAACCCCTGCGATTGTAGAATCCCTTGTAATGCTCGCCCTCTGTCACCTTGCCACGACAACATGCCAAGATTAGTCGCTTTATTTTTAGGGTCAGAGTGAACGCCAAAAATGTTCTTTGGATCAAATGAGCCCTCACGACCTACTTCAGCAGTGATGATTCGAGATTGATTAGATGACAAACCTGCATTCAAGTAGGCTTGATAAACTTGTCGTTGTAATGGGCTTGCCATACTTTTCTCCAGGCATAAAAAAACCCACCGAAGTGGGTGGGGTTTTAATTCACTATGATTATTGGATTAATTGTTAATCATTCATATCTATCCTGAAACATTTGTTCTTTCCAGACATCTTTAACATCTTGAGAGACGGGCGGTATATCCTCATGAAGCCTTTCAATCATACTTTGCGTTAAATGTAATTGCTCTTCGATATATTTCAATGACAAGCTCATTTCATCGTGCATCTTAAACTGCTTCTGCTCAATATCGCATAGCTTGCTCCATACCATCCAAAAAGCAAACCCCAATAATGCCAATAATCCTAGACCAAAAGTCATAAAAATCCCTCATTGTTATAAGGGATTTATAGCATAAAAATTAATCACATTCCATATTTTGAAGCAGCTGAAGTGACTGCTTTCTGACCCGTGTTTGCATATGGAATACCCTGTTGATTTGGTTTTGTTTCTTTGGGGATTCCTTGAATCTCGGCATATTTCTCATTGATGTCTCGAATTGCTTTGATTGCTTCCAGTCTTTGACTTACTGGAATTGGTTCACCTAACCTGCCTGCCATTTCTCGATAAAGTTGTACATCTTTATCCGATTGTGGGCCCTCCATTCTAGGCATCATCATCACCAAAGATCCTTGCAATGCTTTCAGAGCTGCCAAGTTATCCGCTCCATTAGGTGATCTACCAAAGAAACTGGCAGTAGTGTCCATCCGTTCACCAATACCAGAATGGGTAGAATTTGGAATTAAGCCTTCAGCTTGTTTTAAAAGTGATTCCATTTTATCAAGTCTTTCAGACTCTTTACGTATATCTGTAGGAGATTTGGTACCAACACCAATATGCTGCCCACTTTCGTTAATCATAGGCTCATACTTTCCTGTAGCTGGGTAAAATATATAATTTTTCCCATCAGTTCCTGCGGTAACTTGCCCTTTTTCATTTTCAAATCTTAACTTTTGCTCATTAAATGCCTGTGTCGCTTTAAACTGTTTATCTTCCTGCACTAATTTAGCTTCAGCAGTTGCGGCATTAGAATTAGCAACATACTTAGACGCATCGTTATTCATACCAGTAGTTTTAATACTGGTTTCGTTACTCGCAACTGTATTAGCATTGGGTTGCATATATTCAATCGGTTTTTCAGCACCAAGTAAGCCAAAGCTATTACGCATTTTTTCAAAGTCTGCAGTACCATTTGTCGTATCTGTTACATACCCACTCAACATGGTATTGGCACTGTTAATAATTTCAGGTGATAAACCATATTGCTGACCAAATGTTGCCACTTTAGTTAATGCATCTGACGGACTTGTTGAAGTAGCAATAATATTAGCAAGTGAGGTTTGACCTTTTTGCGTATTCTCAAGCCCTTTTCCAACACCTTCTTGTGATAATTTCCCTGTTTCCGCATCGGTCTTAGCAGTATCAGCTTTAAATTTAATCGCATCCTGCTGTGCCTTATATTTCGCAGCATTCTGCTGTTGAATTAAACCTGCCAAAGTGGTGACGGTATTGGCTTGATACGCTTGCTTTGGATCTGTTTGTGCAGAAAGCAACGCACCGCTTAAATCCATCTGACCATCCAAACCTGTATTTTGAGCAAGTAGACGTGAAAGTGTGCCTTGCTGCCCACGTTGTTTCACATTGTCATAGAGGTCTAAGGTATTTCTGGTTAATTGGTTAAAATCAATTTGTGGTGCTTGTGCAGCTAAGGCGACACGAGTATCTAAAGGAATTAATGACATAATTACCCCGCATAACTATTGGTTTTATACACTGGACTTGAAAAATCCTGTGCAGATAGATTTTTATTCTTACCCATGCCCGACATTAAACCTGAACCCATTGGCCCACCAAGTGCCATTGCACCTATGGACGTACCAAGACTGAGTAAACCACTTAACCCTTGACCACGTGCGTTAGCAGCACCGACTTGACCACTTGCATTGGCATTCGCAGCACCAAGTAAACCATTGGCTTGCGCTGTTGCGCTATTAATCCCTGCATTGCTCAAAGCTTCTGCCGATCCCAATACGCCACTTGCATTCGCTTGTGCTGAACCGAGTAAACCTTGTGAAATCAATTGGGAAAGCGAAGTCTGATTACCTGCAACATTCGACGCATTGTTATAGGTCATATTGCTCATATTATTGGCTGCGCTTTGCCCCATGCCTGCTGTGGTTGCTAAGCGATTAAAAGCATTGCTTTGATCATTGCTAAAACGGTTATAGGCATTGCCATATTCCTGACTTGCCAAATCACTGTTATAGCCATTCAGTGCTTTGAGTGTTGCACCTGAAAGTAATCCACCACTTGCCGCAGCACTAGATTGAATCCCATCCATACCTTGCTGTTTACGAAAAGCATAACCAGGATCAGCATTAAAATCGGATGCACCAAAACCACGAGTTAAAGAACCATCTCCCAAGCCTTTAGACAATAGACCCGATGCTTGAGTACCAAGGTCTGCATAGGGTTGTTGAAATCCTAAAGCAGAACTTAAACCATTGTTTAAAGTGGAATTGGCATTTGCATATCCAGTGTTTAAATTGTCATTTGAACCAAGATAACCTTGACTCAAAATACCCGACCCTTTTAATGCTGCATCAGACTGCGTTTGCCCTGCGGTATTGTATGCACCGCTGAGCATATTGCCTGCTTGTTGTGATGCTTTCGCTTGCATTTCCGCTGCACGTTTTGCGGCTTTGGCTGCATCAGAGCCAGTTAAAGAACTTAATAAGCCCATGATTGGCTCCTTTTATTTAAATTAAACCCACAGCAGGATTTATTAACGTTCCCACATGAAAAGGTATAAAGTTATATGACTCACTCGACGGTGTATTTTGAGTACAATAAAAACGCATTGCGTTAATGGCAGGGGCTTGAACAAATCCAAAACTATAAATACTCATTGTTGTACTGTACAAAGCGAAGGTTGAAGTTAAGCCAACGTATGCTGGACCAACCGCTGTTGTAACAAACCAATCTTTGTTTCCTATAGTAAAAATCGGATCATTTGTTGTGATTTGATTTACTATTTGAAAACTACCTTTCATCCACAGCTCACCATTGATATTTGCTATTTTTAATGTTGTGCCAGGCAAATGGACCTTAACGTTAAATATGGCAATGGTTTTTACGTCAATCCAATTGACGGGCTTATTTGCACTAGAATTAGCTTTAATCTGCGCTTGAATCTTTTGCAAAGCGACAATCAAATTATCCGTTGCCAAAATATCAGTCGGTGTGCCAATACCTAACCCTGTCAACACAGTATTCAGTACACGTTGCTCTTTGAAATATAAGTTTTGACTACCTTCAGGCACTTCATCAGTATTTGCACCTGTATTAGCTTGGCTAATGACCCACTTGCTATCCGAGCTATCCCAAATGGCAACCATTCTGTCAAAGCCTGATCCTGAGTCGATATGAGCATAATCACCATCCGTAGCGGTTGGTAACACCTCAGTCAAAGCAACATAACTGGTAAACACCCCTTTAAAATGCTGAATATATTCAGATCGATCTAATTTACCTGAAATACCCAAAGCATCTTGCGTTGCGACAAGGGAGGTTTCGCCTGTTCCGCCATGCTCAATCGGTACAACGTCATTCGGTTCAAACTCACCCAATCCATCAGGTCTGTGTTTTAAAGGTGTCGTCATGTGGTCACCATTTGAATGTCTTGCTGAACACCGTTAGAGAGAAAGAAAGGTAAAAAGTAGTTAGGGGTCAATTCCAAATTTTGCTGAGAACCATCAGATAAAAAAAATGGCAGTGATAATTTCACTGCCACGATTTCCGACCATTCCAAGTCCTTTCGCCCATAGGTTTTCCCATCGATGGGAGCCTCAACAAAACTGGAACGTGCAAGGTTGTTGATTTGATCTTGTAGTCCTTTAAACTTCACACCCGATTCTTTCTGCAAAGCATCAAATGCCTTTTGCAATTTACCAAACGATACCTCTAACTGACTGAAATCATGCTCAGTCTGCTCAATGCGTTTATTGACGCTATTGATATCGTTTGATGTTGCAAAATTCTGCACAGAATCAGTGATCAATGTGTGTAAATCATTGATCTGTTTTTGCTGTGCATCACTGGTCTTTTTCGCTTGTTGTGCAAGTTCTAAAGCACGATCTGCAATTTTTTTTATCTGTGCAATAGATTCTGTATTATTTTGACTCGAGTCAGAATAAACAGAATACAGTCGCTCAAAAAAAATAAGCCAAACCGTAGTGATTTGACCATTTCTATCGACAATCATGTCACGTGCAGGGATACCTTGGCTCATTCTAATAATCCCTCAATGATGACGATCTTGATCGGCTCGGAACAACGAATACGAAACACTCGATCCGCACCTGAACCTAGTCGTCGTGCAATGACTCGTTTACGGTACTCACCTTTTTTACCCAATGGCATTAGGCGAGTATCAGACCATGTATGACCGTTGTCGTCTGACCAATTGAGTTGTAAAAGTGGTTCCATGATTGCTCCTTTTTAATTAAAGACTCGGCCCAGTTCTATAAGCGACCACAACTATGTAACTCAATAAATTCTGCATCGTAATCAATTATTGATGGAATTGGATCGGTCACTAATAGCCCTTTAATAGCTTTCCAGATATCCCAGTACATATCTATATTATAAGGAGCATCATCTGTGGGTATTAACGGATAAAATCTTACAGTGATGGGATCTTTAATACTGTCATCTGAATTGCCTTTAATTTGTAATACTGAATCGCTTGTATTTAGATTGAAATATTCGTCGAAAGAGTAACCGTTATGTGTGAAAGGTTCAGTGAGGTTGCTATACAAAACAGCATTTTCAAAAGACTGGGTAAGGCTAGAAGTAGTTCCTGTACTGCCAAAAACAACAACTTTTTTCTCACTATTATTCACGGTATATGTAATACCATTCGATGAATTTGCCCACCTGTATTCATTTAATTCTGGAATCTCAAACGTTGATGGTTCACAACTAACTATTGATGGTAATAAACACATCACTAATTCTGAATCAACATCAACAAACATGACTGTTGGATTCGTGTTCCACTCACCGATATTTATTGAATTCATACCTTCTGTACCACGAACAAAATTGAGTTTGACTCTTGAGATATCAGGTGAATCAGTAAACACCATCACAGTTCTGTCTTGTCTCCTAAACACAACATTCCCAAACTGTTTAGTTGCATTTTCTTGATCTAATTCTAATAAATCTTCACCTTCTGCAACTAGTACACCGTCTACCCAAATTTCCTTAACTTTATCTAAATCCGATCTACCATTTCCAAAATCAACAGGTAGACCTAATATTGTTGTTCCTGTAGCACCTTCACAACTGATACTTGGTGGTTTAGGATCAATATTCTTGTCTTCAGAAGTATCATTAAACCCAGTCTCACACACAATCTGCAATTGATTAAAACGAGTCAATTTCTTATCAGTAATCACGGCTTGTGCTGTTCGTTCACGTAAAATCAATTCACCATCATCAGTAAACGTATTGTTATCTAACTGATACAGCTTGCCGTTGCGATAATCACCGACAATATGTGCATTGTTAAAATAAGCATGATGTTGTGAACGATGGCGTTCATGTAAGCCTTGAACATTGGTAAATGAACGTTGATGCCAAAGCCCTGTAGATACATCAAAACAAAAAGTCACATTGGCAGATGGGAACGAAATCACATAGAAAACATGCCCTTCTTGTTGATAAGCGTAGGCAGATGCATCCGAAGTCTTGCTGTATGAAGATATTTCCTCTTCTAGTGCATGGGTAGATATCCGCTCAGGTAAACCGCCTGCACTCATCACAATCTGATTACCGCCAAACTCACTGACACCTAACCAAATCACACCAGTCGATAAAGAAATAATACTGTCGGGAGCAACACAACCAAATGCCATTGCACCGCCTGACAATCTTGAAAATGGTGAATTGCTTGAACCTGTACCGTAATAACGTTCTACACTTTGCGCCCCAAACAACCATAACTCACGGTTAAAGGTGATAATTGCGGTGATGTTGTCAGGCGTAGATTCAGCCGTTGCATAAGACAGTGCATTCACCGTCGTACTATACAAATCGGACCAGTAGAACTGACCTGTATTGGCTTTATTCACAACGAAACGACCATCTAAGAATAAGACATGCGTAGAGCGTGGAATTGTTGAGCCTGACAGGCGTTCTAAAGACAAGCTTTTAAGATTGAGTGAATAGGTATAAGTACCATTTACAATAAGCGCAATCTGACCATTATCAGCAATTCGTACTGTACCCAACGCACTAATTGAACCCACCTCTGTTAATTCAAATTTACTGGCTTTGCTGTGATAGAGCTTCTTTCCAATCACTGCAAGCAAAGCACCATTCGATAAAACATATAGGCAACGAGTCGCGGCAACATCACCGCTAAATACTTTTTTTAAACCAGGTGTGGGCATCAATGCAGCAACACGTGAACCGTTTGGATATTCAATCGTTTGTGGATACCAATTAATGCAGTTTTGGCAACTTATGCTTTGAGATTGCATTTTGTATGCAGCACCCACCAAAGGCAGTTTAATCATAACAACCTCGACTAATTCCCATCAATACTGGATCAGGTTTTGCAGGTGTAGGCGTAGATTGTGCGCGATGCATAATCCGCATGGCTTGTTGATACTGCATTTGAATATCAGCAGTAACAGGCAATTGATATTCAGGTGCAAGTTCAATCGCCAAAGCGTACTTAATCGCACGTAAATACTCAGATGGCACTAAAATATCATCGAGCGGTTTCAGTGGAAATTGAGGACTAATCAAAGATTGAATCATCAATAGACCTGATATTCCCTGCGGTATAAACAACGAATAGCCTATTGGTAATTTCTTATAGGTGATGCTGTGAGGTGGTGTGTTTAGCGCAATGTCACGATAGAGCCGAACATCTCGCCCATTTAACTTCGCTTCATCTGAAATTAATTGAGCATCAACTTCATAGACTGATTGCCCTGTTTCGAGTTGAATTTCTACATCATCAGATAGGTAAACATAGTCACGTGAAGCTGACCATTGACCCAACAACATATTTAAAGCAGATACTGCATCGTTCATCTCGGCATCAGTCATATTTTCACCTGACGCTACGATGCCGATAATACGTGCGGAGGCGTGGACAAGTTCACGGACTTTCATTGGATTTTCCTTAGACATAAAAAAACCACTCTTTCGAGTGGTCTTAGTTTTATTAATTTTTAGATCGTATTACCGCAGATATCTTTAGTACCTGTTGGATAAACTTGTGTCATTTTCGAGTAATCAGTTAGCAGCTGTACTGAAACATTTTTGTTGGTAAAAACTGAATTTTGAAATTGTGTTGGATTTATATTTCCAATAAAACCGATATTCTGAAGACTATTTTCAACAACAACACTGGTTAATCCATAATTAACACCATTAATTATATAACCAACTTGTTTGGATGACTGATCGATATAAACACCAACCTTAATTTGACCATTGGTAGGAATATTTATTTTTCTTAAATCCCGCAATAAATCTTTTGGCACTAACTCATTATTTGTGCCTTTTTTCAGTGAATAACCATTTAATATTATGTAATACCCATTATCGTAAGTACTAAAATTATTGGCAGCAGCAAAACTAATATTAAATATTAACTCATTTTTAATAGCTGAAGACCCAAGCATTTGTAGACCGTATTCAAAGCTTTCTTCCCCACTTCCCATATTCAAATTAATGTTTGAAACATCAAAGTTCGCTTCAAATGCTATCTTTCCTGTACTGTTTGCTATCGCTTTATCTAGTACACGATAATTAGAATCACCTATCGAGTGTGTAGTTAAATAATTAAATAATGTATTAGAGGTTGCAGATTTGGTTACCTCTGCTAATGGTTTGTAAGCGTCAATATTTCCAGAGATTTTTTGCTCTACTAAATTAACTACAGGATAAACATTATCTGAAGTCCCTGTAATTTTATCAAAATTATAAGTACAAGCTGCCCAAGAGCTGATAGTCCCTGTCCCCATTACAATAGCCAATAATATTTTTTTCATTTTCTAAGTCCTTTTTTGTTGAAATTTCAATATATGTTTATATTAGAAAACAAACAAAAAAAGCAGATAAGTGGTAGTTTATGTACTTATTTTTAAACTATTTTTAAATTTAAATACAAACCACTTATCAACTATTAAATGCACTTTTATCGCAATAAATCAATCAAAGTATCTTTACTGTCACGTGCTAAATACTTAATGCCTTTTTCATCAAGAATTACTCGGAGTTGCTCAGAGGTCATAGCGTTGTAGTCTGCTGCAACTGGTGGGGTCTGTGTCGTTGGTACAGGCTGATAAGAATCAATGATTTGCTGCAACTGCTGATTAGCTTCACGCTCTTGAATCAATTGAGCCTTTAAATCATCATTTTCAGCTTTGAATTGATCACGCTCAGTTTGAGCTACATTGAGCTGTAATTCTTTCTGCACCAGTTCTTCACTAACAGCATCGAATTGCTCAACAGGGACGAAGGCATTTTTAAAGTCGCTGCTTGATGCACTGCTAATCATGCCGCCTGAAGTTCGTGCTTGTTCACTTTCTAAATCCGCAAAATCAACAAAGCCCAATTCACGTAAATCAACCTCATGATCTTCGTTTTGAGCTGATTTATGCTCATAAGATTGTGTTGTGCCCAAGTAGAGCATCTTTGGAAAGTCGCGCATTGTGTTACTCCAAAAATGACAACGCCCCAATAAAGGGGCATGTGTTGTCATGGGTTTGATTGATTAGCCGATTCGACCAATACGTGCAGCGTGGTTACCACGAACCATGGTAAAACCATAAAGAACGTCGATACGTGTTCCTTCATAGTCACTGACCCAGTTAGCCCCTGTTTGCACACGTAACGCCATGGTTTCAGTGTTAAAGGTATGTCCTTCACAACCTGCAAGCACTTTTAACGGTACGAACGCAGCACTAAACGCATCTTTGGTATAGCAAAGCGCTTGATCAATCACATCATCATCAGCACCAATGAACGTTAAAACCACACCATTTAAAGCAGAGGCAGATACATTGGCGTTTGCTTGTTTGGTTGCACCAATCGCATCAGGTGTAATTTCAGGATAGATTTTTAAAGTTGCTGTTGCACCGCCTGCCGTAACATCTTCAAGCACCACGAACTGCATTGGTTTGCCGTAAGATTTACGTGTCAATGGATGTAACATTTCAACGGCAGCCAAAGTAAACACCTGACCTGCTTTAATCACATCACCATTTGCCAAACCACCTACAGTCAAAGTACCGCCTGTTTGACCTGCACCACTTACGGTAATACCCGATGTTTTACCGTTCTCTTGACGATAAATATGCTCAGACTCTACAAAGTCAAAGCCACGTGCACGACCCACATAGCCTTCTTTATATTGCTTGGCGATTTCAGCATTAGGATTAAACAAAGTACCCGATGTATCGACAATGCCATTGGTAAATTCAGATGACAGTAAAGCGATACGACCTGCTGTAGGTGTTAATGAACGAGCCAACATTTCACGTGCACGACCAAATGGTGCTAAAGGTGAAACTTCATTCAACCCCATCAATGTGCCATTGTTAACCGTTACGATTGCACGCTTTAATAAATCTGCATCAATATCTGTGGCCAAAGATTGAATAGCAGGTTTTAAAAAACGATCTTTGAACTGGGTTAAATTCAAAGCTTGTTCAGCAGCACCGAATTGCAATGACACATGCTTTTGAGTATCCACTTTTAAAATGCGAGAAGATTCTTGTGCATTTAATGCAGCATCTTGCCCTTTATATTCCTTGCCTTCTGTGACAATTGGAATAGGTGGGATCTTAATTCGAACTTCTTCACCCACTTTATAACCTGAATTATCTTTATTAAATTCTTGTTCACGACTACGGTTAATCGATTTAATAAAAACAGATTCTTCAATCAACAATGCCGCAGCCTCTTTAGCTACTTTATTGTGCGTTAAAATTTCATTATTTTGAGACATATTTTAATTACCTTAAGTTATTCCACGGCTGCGTAAAAACTCATCATCAGATCCTTTGTATGGATCTTTTTTTGAGTTTGCCCCACCTTTCGGTGGATTCACTGGCGGTGGAGCATTAGAAATTTTTGGAAGTTTCGGAGCGTTTTTGAGTGATGCACGTACTTCACCAAGCTTCATCATTTGTTGAAGCGGTGACATATTGAGTAAATCGATGAAATCCGCAGGATCTTTGCCAATCTGATACAGCACAGCAGGTGCATCCTCACCAAGATCTAAAACAGCAATGCTGATTTGTTCGGGAAATTGACCACCGCTAAGATTGACCAAACCATCAATAACGTGATGGTAATCCGCATGATCTTTGGTAAAAGCGGCTTCTGCTGTATCAAGTTTTATCACTTGGGCCTGATACATTTGCTCATTGCGCTGTTGCTCAAAGTGGTTTTCCATCCCACGTTCAGCAGCAGTTTTTTGATACTGCACAACCGCTTTAGCAAAATCTTCCACAGATTCATATTCATGCAATTGTGGTTCTTTGAGATTAGCTTGATTCACAGCGCCATATTTTGCTTCTAAAGCTTCTGCTTTGCGAAAAGCTTCATTTCTCTCCCAAGTCAGTTTATTAATACGCTTATCAATAGCATTCTGCCGTTGAGTCGCTTTTTCTGTCTCAGCCTTTTGAGTGGCTTCGGCTTGCTGTTCTGCTGTGAGTTCAACTTCACTGTCACCATCACCTTGCGATTGATCAGCAACTTGCTCTGATTCAATAGCGGTATTGGGTAGTGTGGTGTCTTCTGCAGGTTGCTCAATATTTTCCATACGTTACTCACTTAAGCCTTGAAAACCGTCAAGTTCGGGGTTTTGTTCATTTGCAGTCATGTTTTGCGTATCCATCCCGATCTGACCGTCATCAGGTACGAATTCTTGCTGTTGCTGTGCCTGTTGCTCCAACATTTGCTGTTCAAGCATCTGCTGCTGATTTTCATCAGGCATAAAAAAACCGCCATCTTGTGGCGGTTCTGGTTGAATCTGTGATTGAGGTGGTGGACCATTCTGCGAATTTATATCGAGCCATTCAGCCGGTGGTTGCAAATGTTGCAGAATCATATTAATTGCACCTTTGAGCTCTTCTAATTCAGCCTTAGCCACATTATTGAGTTGAGCCACTTCAAGTGTTGTACTTGCCTTGAGTTGCTCAATCTCAAACTTCGCTTGGCGTTCTGCATTCTTATCTTCAACTTGTGCCATCGCTTGCTGTAACTGCGTTTGAAGCTGCTGCATTTGTTGTTGATATTGCTGCATAACCGCTTGCATTTGTGGATCACCCTCACCATCTTGCGTCAATGCAGGATTTAGTGATTTTTTAATACGCTCCACAATGTCATCAAGCATATTGCCATCATCAAAGGCTTTAAGCAGTAGATCTGGTGCAACCTGACCAATCTGCGGAACAAATTTCAATAACTCAGTAAGAGCCTGTTTATTCTCTTGACGCTGACTGATATAACTTGCTCCTGTGGTCATACGAATATCGTAACGACCAACAGTTAAATTATTCAAAATACCTTCAGCCGTTTGCTTATTGATATCTACACGCTGAGTTTTACCATCTTCACCAGTAATTCGCTTAATCAAAGGTACGGTATAAACCTTTTGATATATTGCCAGTAAAATACGCCCAATCTGACAAGTAGACTTATTCAAATTGTCTGCAATATGAAAATGGCTCACATCAGCACGTTGCTGTAGAAGACTAATCGCTTTACCTGACTGATTATTAACATTCTGACCCATCGCTGCAGGTTGCATATTGAGAATTTCTTCAATACTTTCTTTTGCTCCATTGGCAGCGTTCAAAATACCTGTTAGAGCTGTCATTGCAGGAAGTTGTTGTGGTGGTGCAATTGGTTGAGCAGCATCATCGATATCGTTATAGCGTAATACTTGATAACCATTGGGGTTCGCCCATTCAATCAACTCACGAGATGCGCGCTCAGGAACAAGATATTGCTTACGTTGCCCCTCGGTAATCTGCTGAGCCTCAGATGATTTCCATAAGTTATAAAGCTTCTGCGGATCTTTAGCAAAGTGGATCAATGAGAATAGATAACGATCTTCACCATCCCATGTCACATCCCCATACACAGGTACAATCGGCAACATCGGCACTACAAATTCACGGTTTTCTAATACCTTTGAGCCTGTCAGTTTGTACCACCAACATACTTCTACATAACTTTCACGCTGATCATGAATCTGTGATTTATCAGTAGGCTCATCAAAAGTAGTTGTACCATCAATCAGCAAATACAAAGTCTTAGTTGTTCGTTGAAGCTCAAACAATTCAGCGATACAAAGCGTTTTATCCTCTCGATTAATCCAACTACTTTTATCATCACTTTCAAAATCTACCGCAGCATCTTCACCATACTGCTCAATAACATCCTCTTTTGACACCCAAGTTTTGAGCGCAACAAAACGTGCATCTGATCCGTCTAATTCTTTGCTGTTTGGATCAAAATAAACTGAATCCGCATTGTGAATCGACATGATTTTAGGTTCTTGCTGAAAGCTGTCAGGAGAAACATAATCAACATGAATACGAATTGCACCAAAAGCACTATAAACAACATTCTCTACAGCAGCATCGTAAGCATTTTCAGCACCGCTTGAGATTTCAGTATCTCGCAGCAAACCGTTTAAGATTTTTGCAATCTCAGGATCTGCTACATCATCCACAGGTTCAGCCTTGATTTGCTGACGATTCAAGCGTGTAGTATTTATATATTGCTTACAATAAGTGCGAAGCTTATTAATCGTTAATGTTGGTACGCCTTCACCTTCACGTGCTTTACGATCTTTATCGCTCCATTGTGCTTTATCCAAGGTGACAAACTGACGATCTTCTCTACCGCGTCGAAAATTTTCATCCCAATAATCTGCTGCGTCATCGCACAAACTACGCACACGATCAAGAATATCAGTGTCTTTTTCTTTCTTCTCTGTCATGACAATGTTGTCCTTGCTGCGAGTGGTGGGGGTGGAGATTTCTTACTGGTTGGCATCTGCATCTTATTAATATTCAAAGCACCTTCACCGAATGCATCTGAACCATGTGATGCCCAATCATGTACAGGTGTCGCTTTGAATTGGTCTAACTTGTCATTAAAATCACGACGATAATTCTGTAATGCTCGAATACCGTGCTTACAGCGTTCAGCATCGAACCAACAGTTCTTCAGCATTTGTCTTGTTGCCTCAATACGATCTTCAACATTGAGCCTTGCGCCTTTGGTCATGCGATAGCCAAGTTTCGCCATAGTCTGCTCTCGACTCACCCCACTGGATAAATCACGTGCTGCAATGTCATGTGGTGCAAAATGCTTATCAAATCGATAGCCAAGTTGTTGAGCTTTCTCATCTAAGATTCGAGCATAGTGTGCAAGCGGTTCGTTATTAGCTTCGTAATAATCAATGACTCGAACCTCTTTACCGTAAATCTGGAAGAACCAAATTGCTGTTGGATCTAGAATTCCTAAATCCCATGATGTAAATACAGATAAGTTTGGATCATGTGGAACTCTACAAATACGATTTTCACGTTTGATCTGCTCAAATTCTGCTTTGTAAATTGCACCGTCTGCAATTTCTTTTGGCTTACCTAAATAGATATGCTCATATTCGTCGTAGTCAGCGTCTCTCATTTGTTCCGCCAATTTAATTAAATCAGGTGGGCAATGTTTATTTTCATCATAATTAATTTGAATGGCTATCGTATCGTCACGATCAGGCACAACATAGTCAGCGTATACAGCATCACTGGGTAGCTTTGGATTCATTGACATGATGATCATGCAATTCGGTGTACGGACGACAGTAGGAATCAAAATCTTTAATGAATATGCACTGACTGTTTGAGCTTCCTCAATCCATGTGATTGTTGCACCCTCAAAGGACTTTACAGAATCTACGGTATGATTTTGCAGCCCTGAAAAACTAAACTCTGTACCATTTAAGCCACGTATTTCTGTGTCTAGAATGAGGTAGAACGATTCTAGTTTAAGCGTAACAATACGATCAGATAAAAGCTTATGTACTGATTGCTTGATCGACTTCTGAATCTCACGGCAACAAAGAATACGATGCTTTGCAGTTGCACCAGTAATTAATAGAAAATCGGCAATCTCCCATGACTTACCGCCACCTCGACCACCGTGAAATGCATAAAATAATTTATTATTGGTTAAGTGTGTGTATAGCGGCTTAAACTTACTTGGTACTCGTTTCTCCATCATTTTCGAATACCACCTTGATTCCTAAATTTGCGCCATCTTTTCCAGTGATTTCATGCTGCTGTTTGTCGCGCCATTGATCAGGATTTCTATTCTTTAACCAGAAAATTGCTGAGGTTGTATCAGGTGGTAACTCTTCCTCCACCTCAACAATCTCAATCCGCTCTTCTTCCAATACACGCTTTCCGAACTCATATTCAACACGCTTTAACTTAATGGCTTGTTTCTTCTTGATCTTCGCCCCTCTTGCTCGCTCAAATAGTGAGTTGGCAATCTCCATATCGGCAATTTCCTTACCTCTTTTTATGGACTCCGAAAATTCAGAATGAACTAGCTTCCACTTATTAATAGTTGACTCGACCACACCAAAAAAATCAGCCATTTGTTTATCTGTTGAACCTAGTAAGCATAACTTGTATGCCTGCACACAGTATTCTTGCTTGAATCTTGATGGGCGACCTGCATTAGATTTTTTGGTCATATTTACCCCCATTAGAAAAGAAAAACCCCATCAACATCTAGAATGTGACAGGGCTTTATATGCCGTAATACGTTCGGCAAGGACAAAGGAAACGTAGCGAAAGGTTAGTTATTAGGGATGTCCGATTAACTCATCTAATTACAATCTATTTTTTTTTACCTAAAAATAGGGATTGAGTAGAAACACGTGTTCTAGATACAATATAAAAACATTGATGAAAATAGTGAGTATTTTACCAAAAAGTAAAATAATGCCATTGTTACAAAAGGGGAAATTAATAAAATAAGCAATAATAATAGGAGTTTAAAAAAATGAAAAAATATATATTTCTCATATCTATGATTATTGTTTCAATTACTACAATTTGTGGCGTGACTGCTTATCAGGATAACAAAGAGAAAAGACGTACAGAGATTCAAACAGTTTTGGTTGATGCAGAAAAGCAATTAAACAGTTTTAAGAGTAAATAGTTCAATTAAGTGTAATCTCATCAACTTTAAACCCAGACATTAAAAAAGCCTCACATTTCTGCAAGGCTTCAACCTTTTATCTTTTGCGCTGATTTAGGTTTATTTGTTATAAGTGTTAAATAACACGACACTTTTAGCAATAAATGAGAAGTATCTCAAATTTAAAACATATAATAGTCACTCAATTATTAACCCTTAACCTTTTTCCTTACAAGCTGCTCAGCAACAACCACAGCATCTTGAAACGTCACTGTACTCGAAAACCAAAATCTATAGAGCTGAAGATCTAGAACTACTGACTGTCTAAAATAAATTGGGCTTTTGTCACTCTCTGTATCTACTTTGAATTGGAAAACTTCTTTCTCAATAATCTGACCATTCAGATCACCACCAATACAAATATTCATGTGCTTTCCTATTTATCAACAGGAGTCTAACACTTATTCGTTGATCTCAAATGCAAAAAGCCCACTGAAAAGTGAGCCTTAGTTTAGGTACTAATACTATCTATAGAATACTATGCCTGAATTGAGGCCGCCAAACAGATACATCAATAATGTAAGAATAAGAAATATTGCGAAGAAAAAAACTGCGTTCAAAGAGTAGTAAATGACTTTACAACCTTATTTAATAATTGTTTACATACTATACACGAGAAGCAACATTTAACCTAATTACACATTTTAAAATTATAGCATGCAAAAAAATACCCACTCATTTGGAAGTGGGTATGTAAACTTTAAAAGTGTGTGGATTAAGATAACTTTGTCCACTATAACAGAAATATGCCATATTCCCTGTACAGGGTCAATATCTATTAATTGCCTTTGATTGTGAGGTTATATAGTATTTCATTTAACAATTTCGAAATTTCTCAGTTTATGCCCGACTTTCAGCTTTCATTAAGTGAATACCTCAATACTGTTCAAGAAGTTATACGTGTGGCTTTTGATGAACCTGTATGGATCAAAGCTGAGATTAGAAATCTAAGTATCAAAGGCGGTCACTATTATTTAGAGCTAGCAGAAAAAGAAGAAAATACCGATAAAGTGATTGCAAGCTGTAAAGCGACTATTTGGAAGTTCTCTGCAGCTAAAATGGTTTTAAAGTTTGAACGTGAAAGCGGTATTGAATTATCTAAAGATTTAAATGTTCTTATTAAAGTAAAAGCTCGCTTTGATCCTCAGTATGGCTTCTCAGTCAATGTCGAAGATATTGATTCAAGTTATACCTTAGGTGATATTGCGCGGCGTTATCAACAAATATTAGAACGCTTAACCACCGAAGGCTTAGTCAATAAGAATAAATCACTCCCTATTCCCTTCGATATTCAAAATGTCTTGGTAATAGCCCCTGAAAATGCTGCAGGTTTGGGTGACTTTAAAAAAGATGCTGATGCACTCGATAAAGCAGGTGTTTGTCACTTTGTTTATCACACAGCAACATTCCAAGGAAACACTGCTGCAGTGAGTATTACTGAAGCTTTAGCTAATGCTTTGCGACAATGGGTTAGAAATTTCAATACTGCTCCCGATCTAATTGTGATTATTCGTGGTGGCGGTGCAGTGAATGATTTAGCTTATTTAAATGACTATGATCTGGCAGCCCTGCTCTGCAAACGCTCAGTTCCTATTTGGGTCGGTATTGGCCATGAAAAAGATCGGACGATATTAGATGAAGTGGCCAACCGTTCTTTTGATACACCAAGTAAAGTGATTGGAGGTATTCGTAATTTAATTGTAGAACGCACACAAGAAGTTCTTGAATCACTACAAACCATTAAACTTCTATCTCAACACCAGATAACAGCGTATCAAAGCCAAAATGATCAGTATATTCGAGTAATCAAAACGCTTGCTCATGGTCAGATCAATGAATCTAATAAAAGCTTAGATTTGATGAAAGGCACTCTTCAATATTTAGCACAGCAACAGGTTAAATTAGCATCGAATCAAGTTGAATCATTGATGCGTGAAACTTTATTGCAGAATCCCCGAAACGTGATGGCCAAGGGTTACGGTATTATTCGAAATAACGGTAAAGCCATCCGTTCAATTAAACAAATTTCAGGTGATAGCATCCAAGTTGAATTACAGGATGGGACTATCGAAGCCAATGTAACTAAGGTGATCAGCAATGACTAAAAAAGAATTAACGTTTAAAGAAGGCTATGAAGTTCTTAAGAAGAATGCTGAGCTGCTTGAATCGCAAGAAGAGCCTGATATCGATAATTTGATGAAAATCGTTGAAGAGTCTATGTCTGCTTACAAAGCGTGCAAATCACGGGTAGATGCTGTGCAACAAGCTTTGAATGAGACTTTTAAGGAGTAGGAAAATTATTTAATATCTCCCACAATCCTTTAGTTTCGTTCTATATAATAACTCTGAATTTTCAAAAACTTGATCTATTTTTCTATGAAACAAAATCTATTAAATATACTTGATCATTATTTATATGCAAAACAGCAACCTTTTAGCACAAATAAACAGCAAAATCACTATGTTTCATTATCCTCTGTAATTATATCTACTCTTCAAACATGGATTATTAAATATTCAGACCCCAAATTAACCTATGAATTAAGCTGGTCTCATGGCCAAGGTAATTGGGCTGAAATACCCTGGATACTCTGTACAAATAAAGCAATAACGTCATCTGCGCAGCGTGGGTACTATATAGGTATTTTATTTTCTGCTGATATGAGCTCATGCTCTATGGGAATTTTACAAGGTGTAACAGATGCTAAACCAGAAGATCTTATTAGTTTTTCTTCTCTCGCTATTGAATATATTGGGGGAAATTCAGAGTTTAAAAACTTAAAACTTGGCTGTATTGATTTAAAAGCGACCTCAAATTTAGGTAAAAAATACCAAAAATTTGCTATTAAGAGTTTTGAATACCCAAAAACATTACTTGGAACTATCGACGATGAGTTTATAGAAAAACAATTTAAAATATTACTTCGTGATTATGAAACTCTTTATCATAATGCACAAAATGACCTTTCTGATTTGGCCCCAATTTCTAATCAATCATACCAAGCCATTATACAAAATAACGATGATAATAGTGAAAACTTAGAAGTTGTAGAACGGGAAGAAGAAATACCAGAAACTCTAGCTACAGAAAATTCCAGATATAAACGTTCAAAAGATAAAAGCCGTAAGGCGCTAAAGTTAGCAAATTTTCAATGTGAAATAGATTCCTCACATACAACATTTCTAACAAAGAGAAACCAGTTTTATGCTGAAGGCCATCATCTAATTCCAATGAGTCAGCAATCTAATTTTAAAGTATCACTAGACGTCACTTCTAATATTATTTGCCTATGTCCAAACTGCCACACTGCACTTCATTATGGAAATAATGAGATCGTTAAAGAAAAATTAAACAAACTATTTCAATTACGAAATGAAAGGCTCAAAAATCAAGGTATCGACCTGCCTTTTAAAGAAATACAAAATATGTATATTAAAGTTGGGTTAGATCAAAAATATGATTAATTAAATAGCATAATTTTAGAATTATTCAAGAAAACTTACTATTGCTAAAATTGAAAGTTTGTGAGGTTAAAAAGCGCCCTTAGGCGCTTTCTTCCAGAATTCTTAAAACTCTTGGTTTCCTTGAAATATCCATTCTAACCAAATTTTCAAGAAAACGATTTTACTTAGCTCATAATCTATACAGCAGCATCTTCTTCATTATTCGTTTCTATTTCAGGTAATTTGAAGGCATCTTTTTTGAAACCATTAAGGAAGATGCCACAGGTCGCATATTTCTCTACATACCTCAAGCACAGAAATCCAAGCAATAAAAATATAGTTGGAATGGTGACTAGCAAAAGAATCGTTAATGGCATCCCTTTTTCATAAGAACTTACCATCCACGCAATATATTTGTTCATAATTACAAATGGAATTAACCCAATAAATGCGCAGAAAGCATATCCAAGCAAAAACAATAAAGCATTGATCCAATGAGATTTACGTTTAAACCCAGTAATTACCCCAGTCTCATCCCGCTCTCGTGTGAGCATACCTCTAATCTCAGCATACTGTACTACCCAGTAATCAGCATTTTCATATTGCGAGAAAAACTTCGCCTCGTTATAGGTTAGTGAATCATTATTAAAAAGAGACTTAGCTAATCTATCTTTATACAAGGCTGACCGCATTTTTAAATCTTGAGCCTCGAATTCTACTGCCAGTTTCAAAGCCTCTACTTTGCTTTCTTGATTGTGCTTTAAGTGCGCTAATTTATTGTTCAAGAATGCCAATACAATTGGCACAACCAGAACAGCTAAAACCCCACCAATTTTTATAAAAGTTTCCATTAACTTATTTTTTATAAAGTAAAAGTCTGATTTAGGACAAATTATAACTTTTGTCAACCAACATTTAGGACTGAAACTTAAATTTGTCAACCAAACCAACTATAAAACGGCTTTTAGTTATATTTTATAAACCCATACCGACTATGCAATGCAGCCAACCCACACTTTACATCCATCCGAGCATCCAGCTGACTGCGCTCATCTGTCACCATTTCAGACCACGAATTGCTATAAAAGTAACGATTAATAATTGCATCCATCCAATCATCTAAAACTTCTGATTGTCCTTGAATGTCTAAAATCAATCGCTGTACTGCTCGCGCCTCATTGTCATTAATCTGACAAGTAATCTTTGTCCTTGATGTCTTAGGTGGTTCAAAATCACCAGTTAAATAATCTGCGATGATTTGTTGTTGTTTCTCCTTGGTCATCTTTTTATATTTTTGAGCCTTTACTGCAGTATCCATGGCAACAGCAATAGGGTTAATACTTTTTCCACATGTACCTGATGCGCTATTCATCCAAGCACCAAATTGATATAACCACCCTTCTAAATCAAACCGTGACCAATCTACTAACTGTAAGATATGTTGTTTTGCCACTGCAGTACTCATCGTTATAAATCCCCTACCATCATCTCAATCTGTTGAACTGCTAAACCTGACTTCACTTGCTCAGTGCTATACCGATACACTGAATAACCCAAAGCTGTAGCTGAGTTATATTTCTCCATATCCCCGATATACCCCTTCCCCCTTGTGTGTCGTCCTCCTGACCAGATTCCACCTTCCACTTCAACCAATATCTGTTTTCCAACAATGTGAAAATCAGCTCTCCATTTACGTTTTGGATGGAATTTAAATTCTTGCTCAAATTCGATTTTCAGCGCTTTAAGCTGTGTTGCTAGCAATGACTCACCAATACTCTCAACTTTCTCACCATGGGGCTGACGTTTTGATTTAGCTCTGGTCTTACACCCCTTGCCAAACTGTTTGTGATATTCAGCGAGTGAGATACTAGTCATGCCCCCTTACCCTTCGCCTTAAATCCAACCTCATCAAGCCATGACTTCCAGTTTTGAAGTTCATTCGGATCTGAAAGTTTTGCAGCAATGCGACTTGTTAATTTTTCATAAGATTCACCGGGTGAACTAAATTTGCTAATGACCTCAGGGAGGTGGGCAAGTTTGTTAGCGAATACGTAAATTTGTTGCGGTGATGAAAAAACAAGAAATTCAGAATTTCCGTTAAATTTCCCATTTTGAGCCTTGTCGTATTTGTGACGGTTTTTCAGAAGTGTGTCAGCGAAGTGGTAAATCAAAAGATCATCACAAAGATTCTTGTCAGCATTGAAAAGTTCGAATGCTTTTTTCTCTCGTTCAAACCAACTTGCTTCGATTAAATTTTTGGGTACCACGGTAGGATCGGCTTGATCTAATTCCAAACGAAGTTTTTTAAAACAAAGCCAATCTTTTTTATTTATAGATTCAATGGGAGATTCTATTGGGAGATTCTGTGTCCCAATAACGGCACTGTTAGGCATCCCGCTATTGGGACTGTTAGGGGTACCATTAACGGAACTGTTCCGCTTTTGGAACTGTTCCATTAATGGGATTGTTTCAGGTAGATTTTGACCTTTTAACTGTCCCGTTGTTGGGATTGTTTCACGCCCATTTATCCCTATTAATTTATAAACTTTGACCTGTTTCGTAATACCTTTTCGCTCTCCTGTATCAAGAATCAGTCCATCTTTGATAAGTTCAGCGATAACTTTTAGAACAGTTTTACGCTCAATCTCTGTGTCTTTTTCAAGGCGTTTCATACTTGGGTAACAACAATGATCCTCACCCGCACGATCGGCAAGTGACAATAAAACAAGTCGCTTAAGAGGCTTTCGACAACCGCCTTTTTCCTCATTAAGTTCTACACGCCAAGCCCAATTTGTAGCATCTAAGCTCATACATCACCAACCTTAGGCTTTGCATACTCACCAAATGAAATAATTTTTTTGGCTTTAATGCATTTGCCTGAATCTTGTTCTTGTGCTAAATTTGATTTCATATTCATTCCTGATATGCGTGAATATATGAAGCCTGATTTCGACGATCAGGCTTTTTCTTTGTCTGAATTAATGTGAATCCCTTCCAATCCCTCTGAATCCCACACCTCAGTACTCAAATCCCTGATTAACCCTGTTAATCCCAAGCGCTCAAAAGATTTAGCTTGTAAATTAAGAACATGCCACTCACCTACGATTTCTTTTTCAAGAAGATATGCGAGGTACTGAGCTAATTCTTTACCCTTAATGTTTGCAAGCGTCTTGGCTCGCTCATGGATTTCAGGAGATAAACGAACATGCGTAGATTTTTTATCAAGACTCATAGAAACCTCATTTTTATGCTGTAAGCATCTGGAACTCTTTTAATGAAGGGCAAAGATCAACTGCTTTGAATTTTCCTTCAGTCGCTTTTTCTGCACGAATGGCAACTTTTTCTGACATATTCCAACGTCCAGAAACATAGCCACTAATGTTGGATTGGCTAACTTTTAGAGCATCTGCGGCAAGATCTTGACTGCCGAAATGCTCTACCAATTCTAGATATAAGGTTTGCATTAGCATTCTCTTATTAAAATATAAGTAACACTTAGAATAATATTAGCATTCTAATAAATAATCAATAAGTATTCTTATTTGATTTAATATTAGCTGACTAATATTATTAAGGAAGATTCATGAGGTTGTGCGTTATGCTTAAAGACAGACTTAAAGAGGCAAGAAAGAACGCCCGAAAATCACAATTAGATGTCGCTGATGCTATTGGTATTACTCAATCGGCATATAGCCAACTAGAAACAGGTCGTGTTGATTCTTCCTCACACCTACCTGCAATTGCTAAACATTTAAATGTTGATGCTTATTGGTTGCAAACTGGTATTGAAAGCAATAACTTAACAACGATAGAAACATGGGATGAAAACACACCATTAAATGATGATGAGGTGGAAATTCCGTACTTTAAGGACTTTAGTTTTGCATGTGGATCTGGCGCAACTGGTGAAGCATTAGCATCTGAAACACGCAAATTGCGGATGTCTAAAGCAACTTTAAGAAACCTAACAATTGATAAAAAGAATGCAGTAGCCACTAGAGCTTCTGGCAATTCAATGAACCCCACCATTAAAGATGGCGATACAATTCATATTGATTTGGGTCGAAAAACTATTAAAGATGGGAAGATATTTGCCATTTGTCATGGTGATTTATTTTTTGCAAAACGCTTATACAACCTACCTTTAGGTGGTGTGCGCATAGTTTCAGATAATGCAGCCGAGTTTCCAGAAGTACAACTTAATGCACAAGAAATAATAGATCAAAAGTTTGAAATTGTTGGATGGATTTGGCAGATTTCTTCAATTGAATCATGGTAATAAAAAGAGAACATAATGATTGCAACACTTAATAAATCTAAAACTGCACTAACAATTAATCGTCAAGAATTTAAATTGGCATTGGGTAAAATTGGTGCAGGAATTGATAAGCAAATAGCATCTCTTAAAAAAGCCAAGCAAAGCTATGACGCTGCGGAAATGGCACGTGAGGTCGTTAGTGAGGCAAATATCTTTGAAGCCATTATTGAAGGCTTTAACGAAGCAGAAGAAACCAGTCTAAAGCTGACTGACATAACTAATCTTGAGTTGGCTCAAGGATGGATAGAAGATTTTTTAGAGAAGTATAAAGATATATAAGATTAAAAAACTGCGAACCCGACGCAGTCCTTTAGAACAGATCGGGTGGAGAAAATAATGAGTATTGAATATGAATTAGTAAAAAAGGCAATTCTTGAAAAGAAACAGATTTTTGCTATATATCAAGGATATGAACGCGAAATGTGCCCTCATGTTATAGGAAGAAAAAATAGAAAAGAACAAGCTCTATTTTATCAGTTTGGAGGTGAAAGCAGTACTGGTACTATTGTTAAAGGTTCAACTAGTAATTGGCGTTGCATAAGAGTTAATGAACTTGATAACGTTCGAATAGTAGATGGCCCATGGCATACTGCTGACAACCACTCAAGGAAACAAACTTGTGTAGATGTTATTGATGCTGAAGTAGAAATTTAATCAATAACTGCTTGGCAGCTGATCCAGTTTTCTAGTATGGCTTGATCATTCCAATCTTTGAGCATCTGTAAAATATCTTCTTGGGGTAATGTATCGCCCCAAGAGCCCACACAAGCCATTAATCCGCTATTTGCACCAAGCAAGTCAAATGATCTTTGAATTTCTGCAATAATTTCAAGTTGAACTTTTGATAATTTTTCAATATTCATATTAGTAAACTCCAACCCACCCTGCGTGGGTTTTCTTTTGCCTATTAAAACATAAAAATTAAATATCTAATAAATATATTAGAATACTTATTGACTACTAATATTAGTATGCTAATATTTATCTCACCAACCAATAAAAAATCCCCATCACTTGCAGGCGTCGGGGATTTTACTCAAAGAGTGAGATGAGTATGAACGCAAAATTAAACGTGATCAAGTCAAACATGTTAGTAGGCACAGGGGCTATCGCCCTATTAGTCTCAGCTTTTGTTTTAGATCCAACTCAAGAACCACAACAACAAATCGTAACTGCACCATTCATCATTGATGAAATTTCCTCTGATTCAGCTACGGTTTACACGGAAGATGATCGCTTCACTTTAAAGGTCGAATTTGATTCTCGTACTTTTGGTGATGGTAATAGCTACCAGTCTTGGAACGATGTAGAGCTTAACCAAATCAAAGACATTAAAGTTTATGGCGATCATGGTGAAGTGGCTGATTATTATTTAGATCAAGTTGATGTAAGCATTCTCGCAAACCAATTAGAAAAAGAATTACGTGACCGCCTTTAAGCGGTCATAGGGAGTTGCTTATGAACATTCAAGTTAATACGGATTTAATTGAAATTGCTCGCCTTGAATCGCTTGTGAATCAAGTTGCTAATGAATTGGTTGAGCTTTCAGACCCAAATGACACTATCACTGAAATACAAGGTAATTCGATACAGATGATTTATGCAGGGCGAGGCTCAGAACAAATCGAACTATTTTTATCAGACAAATATAGAAACAAAACACGTATTGCATATCAATCCGATGTTTTAAGTCGTTTAACAGAAATCAAAAATTACATTTTGGAAGGTTTAGCGGCTTAGGTCGCTTGGAGAAGAAGATGAATGCACCAGTGAATACAGAGAATCAAGTTGCTGAACACGATCCAAAGTCAATTAAAGCTTACGTTTCCGACTCTAAAATTCGTCAAAAATTTGAAGAAGTTTTAGGCAAGAAAACTCAAGGTTTTTTAGCCTCAGTCATGCAAGTTGCTAATCAACCACAGTTAAAAAATGCAATTCCTGCAACTGTAATTAATGCGGCAATGATGGCGGCAACGCTTGATTTACCGATCAATAATAATCTTGGTTTTGCTTACATTGTGCCCTACAAACGCAAGTTTAAAGACGATCAAGGTCGTTGGCAGGAAAGCAGTGAAGCTCAATTTCAAATGGGTTACAAAGGGTTTATTCAACTTGCACAACGCTCAGGACAATTTAGCCGTATTGCTGCAACACCAGTTTACGAAGGTCAATTGATTTCAGCGAATCCCCTACTCGGTTATGTGTTTGATTGGACAATTGAAAATAAAGGTGAAGCAATTGGTTATGTAGCTTTTTTTAAATTGCTAAATGGCTTTACTGCTGAGCTTTACATGAGCAAAGCAGATGTGAATAAACATGCAGGACGTTACAGTCAGTCATTCAAATATGGCGGTGTTTGGAAAGATAACTTTGAGGCTATGGCACTCAAAACCGTTACTAAGCTTTTGTTATCCAAGCAAGCACCCCTTTCAATTGAAATGCAAACTGCCCAATTAGCGGATCAAGCCATTGTTCGTGATGTTGAATCAAATGACTTTGAATACATTGATCATAATGAATCGGTTAGTGTGATTGAAGCTCCAAAGCTAACTGTAGGCGATGAGGATTTCAGTAATCTTTTGGATCAGTTAAATGCAAATGCTATCGACAAGGCTTATATCTCAGAAAGCTATGATTTGACTGACTCTCAGCGCATTGCAGTGGAGGCTCAGGGATGAAAGTATTCCGTGCATCAAGCCTTTACAAGCTAATAGGCGAATCTAAAAAGAAAAGTGAATCACTTTCTGATACAGCGAAAACCGAAATTCGCTCTACTGTTAAAGAAGATTTATTCACTTTCAAATCTTTCATAGGCAATCAATACACAGCTAAAGGTAACTTGCTAGAAGAAATGGCAATCGAGTTATCAGGAAAGATGCGTTTTAAAAAGCTATTCAAGCACACAGGTCGGGTCAGCAATGACTTGATTACTGGTGAGTGTGATGTGTTGGAAGGTCGCACTATCTACGACACTAAATGCACTTGGGATATTGGCACTCACCCTTTCTTTGCAGATGAAGCAATAGATAAAGTTAAAAAAGCAGGCTATGACGTTCAAATGCAAGCTTATATGTGGCTTTACGATTGTGATGTAGCTCATGTTGATTTTTGGCTATTCCCTTGCCCTATCGAGCTTACAAAGGATTGGGATGATCGTGAGCAACTAATTGATCTGGTTGATCGCATTGATATTCGAGAGCGATTGACTACTGTCACAATTAATCGTGATGAATCAGTAATTCAGAAAATTAAAGAAAAAATTCCGCACTGCCAAGCTTATTACGAAAAACTTTATGCAGAACGTAGTAAAGGGAGTATTGCTGCATGAAATTCCACTACTCCACTATCACCCGAACGCTCAATGTGTTCGGGAATAAAATGACCCATATTTTTGACAATGTAAATCCAAGCGAAGTGGATAACTTAATTGTTGATGCAAAATTTAAAGAAGCGAATTGGAGAAGCACAGGAGCAAAGCCATGATTGAAAAAATTAACCAATTGATGCCTGTTGAAATAGTTCGCGACAAAAACGGAATCTGGGCTCATCCAGAATATCAAAACTACTGGAATATTAATTTTGGTGAAGGCGTGGATTTTTGTACTGATTCACAATGGGAAAAGCTCGAAATTGAATTAGGCATTAATACAAGTGTGGTGGAACTACCCTATCTTAATGGGGATGATGACTATGATATGTCGCTTATTTCCGATCAAGTCATTAATGCATTAAAGCCCGATGGTAAAGATTGGTTCATATTCTCAATTCATGAATGCAATGATGGTCCAGTTGCTTTATGGGCCAAACCTAAAAATGATTTATCTGAATCGGTGAAGCAAAGCTTGAATGAGGTGTCTTAAGTGAGTATTGATAAGCGTGTCCGAGCATCCGAATTTATGAATTTACTTTCGGTTGGTCGCACCAAGTTTTACAGAATGCTGAAACGCGGTGATCTACCAATGCCTGTGCGGCTCAACGAGAAAGATGTTTATTGGCATGAGTCTCAAGTCAAAAAAGAAGTCGAAAAACATAAACAAGAATCTGATAATATAGCCTGCACTTAGCAGGCTTTTATTTTGTGCCTAGGTAAGATTATTTCAAAACGGGTAACACCACGGGTAACAAAAACCGAAAAACAAAATAAATGTATATATTTCTAATGGATAGACTCAATATGCTTCTCATGATCGACAACTATGACTCATTTACTTATAACATCGTCCAGTATTTTGGCGAGTTAAATCAGGAAGTAAAAGTAGTCCGTAACGATGCCGTGACGATAGAGGATATTGAGCGATGGCAACCAAAGTATTTAGTGATTGGCCCTGGTCCTTGCTCACCATCTGAAGCAGGAATTTCTATTCCTGCCATTCAGCATTTTGCAGGGAAAATCCCGTTACTTGGTGTGTGTTTAGGACATCAAGCTATAGGACAGGCTTTCGGTGGCAACATTGTACGTGCCAAAACGGTGATGCATGGTCGTTTATCTGACATGTACCACAGCGATACTGGCATTTTCAGCGACTTACCTTCTCCATTTTCAGCAACCCGCTATCATTCACTGGTGATTGATCAAGCAACTGTTCCTGAATGTTTGGAAGTAACCTGCTGGACCAATGAAGCTGATGGCTCTATGGAAGAAATCATGGGCGTGAAACATAAGACATTGCCGATCGAAGGTGTGCAGTTTCATCCTGAATCCATTTTGAGTCAGCATGGTCACCAGATCTTTAAAAACTTTTTAGATATTTATGCATAATGAGCGTTAAAGAAAATGAATATTCAACAAGCTTTAAATAACATCACCAAAAATATTGAGCTGACTCAGCCACAAATGGAACAAGTGATGCGTACCATCATGAGTGGCGAAGCAACAGATGCACAAATTGGTGCATTGATGATGGGACTACGCTTAAAAGGCGAAAGTATTGACGAAATTACTGCTGCCGCACGTATTATGCGTGAATTTGCCATTAAAATTGATGTCAGCGATATTCCTCATTTGGTAGATATTGTCGGTACAGGTGGTGATGGTCAGAACTTATTTAATGTCTCTACTGCATCATCATTTGTGATCGCAGCAGCAGGTGCAACCATTGCTAAACACGGTAATCGTGGTGTTTCTTCAAAATCAGGTTCTTCCGATCTACTTGAACAAGCAGGAATTAACCTCGATTTGAATATGCAGCAGACTGAACGCTGTATTCGTGAAATGGGCGTAGGTTTCTTATTTGCACCAAATCATCATAAAGCTATGAAATATGCAGTCGGCCCACGTAAAGAGTTGGGATTCCGCAGTATTTTTAACTTACTCGGCCCGCTTACGAATCCGGCTGGGGTACGTCGTTTTGTGATTGGTGTTTTTTCCAATGAACTTTGTCTGCCTATCGCAGAAGTGATGAAGCAGTTAGGTGCTGAACACGTAATGGTGGTGCATTCCAGAGATGGACTGGATGAAATTAGCCTTGCATCATCCACTTATGTGGCCGAATTGAAAGATGGTGAAATCACGGAATGGACGATTCAACCTGAAGATGTCGATATTGAATCTCAGACATTAACAAGCTTATCTGTAGATAGTGCGTCGGAAAGTCTTGAACTTATTAAAGATGCTTTAGGCAAGAAAAAATCTGCTCGTGGTGAAAAAGCAGCCAATATGATTGCTTTAAATGCAGGCGCAGGTATCTATGTTTCGGGCTTAACCAAGTCCTATAAACAAGGTGTAGCTTGGGCGCATGACATTATTTACGGTGGTCAGGCTTTAGAAAAGATGGGCATTTTGTCTGAATTTACCAAAACGCTCAAAGAATACGAAGCATAAGAATTAGAGGAATCATTGTCATGATGGATATTGCCAATACCATTTTAGGTAAAATTGTAGATCGTAAACACGAAGAATTTACTGCTCGTTTAAAGCAACATAGCTTAAAAGATGTAGAAGAACTGGCAAAAGCTGCGACACCTGTTCGTGGTTTTGCCCAGTCGTTGTTAAGTAAACGTCCAGGGGTGATTGCCGAAATTAAAAAAGCATCGCCATCTAAAGGGATTATTCGTGAAAACTTTAATCCTGCGGAAATTGCAGCGCAATATGAAGATGCAGGTGCAGCTTGTTTATCTGTACTGACTGATATCGATTTCTTTCAAGGTGCTGATGAAAACATTCAAATTGCCCGTAGCCATTGCAGTTTACCTGCGCTACGTAAAGACTTTTTGATTGATCCTTATGGTGTCATTGAAGCACGTGCTTTACATGCAGACTGTATTCTACTGATCGTGGCGTGTTTATCGGATCAACAATTGGAAGAAATGTCGAAAACTGCATTCGAGCAGAATTTAGATGTATTGGTTGAAGTACATGATGAATATGAACTTGAACGTGCATTGAAACTTTCAGATCGTTGCCTGTTGGGTGTGAATAATCGTAATTTAAAAACTTTTGATGTCGATTTAGATACATCATTCCGTTTAAAGAAATTACTAGACCCTTCTCGTTTACTCATTACAGAAAGTGGGATTGCAACACCTGAAGATGTACGTAACATGCAAGAGCATGATATTCATGCATTCTTAGTCGGTGAAAGCTTTATGAAGCAACCTCGTCCTGATCATGCATTTACCGCACTATTTGGAACGCCTGAAAAAGTTTAAGCATGATATTTTAGGATAACTTTTCTCATTCTGATTTAACTAAAAAGCCTGATCTATCATGATTGGGCTTTTTTATAAAATAGCTGTTTCTGTCACAAATACAAAAAAACGTTAATAGACTTATTTCCACAAAATTTCATTTTTACATCAAAACCCCAAAACGCTTAGTGAACGCAATTCAGTTCAAATTTTACGTGATTCAGATTATACTTAAGGTCAAATACTGCCTTTTACTGTTTTTTGCAAATATGAGTAACTCAGATTCCGCATTCTCTAAATCACAACTTGATTTATTAAAGCAATTTAAAAAGCAAATCACGCATCCACACTCTTCAAAAGTTGCAGCACAACCTGAACCGAAAAAAGTACAGGAAGTGATTGAAGAGCCGAATGATACTGATTTGTTTAAAAAAGCCTTACTCGGTGTCAAAGCAATTGATAATGGTAATATTGCCAAAATCGAGCGCAGTGATTTGCGTAAAAAACCTGATGCAAAAACTTTGGCTAAACGTGCTGCTGCTGAAGGTGCATTTGAAATAGACAATGCTGAATTATCAGATACTCAAGCGATTTTGAATCCTGTAGCCAGTCAAGCGACTTTAAGCTACCGCATTGCAACGCTACAACATAAAGTTTTTGAAGATTTAAAAGCAGGAAATTTGCGTTGGTTTGAAGCTGTGGATTTGCATGGTTGTACTGTGGAAGAAGCACGTGCTGCGGTATTACAAATTATTCAAATCGCTAAACAGGAAAACCAAAACGTACTTAAAATTGTGCATGGCAAAGGCCCAGATGCTATTCTCAAGACCTATGTCAACGGTTGGCTTCGCCAGCATCGTGATGTTTTAGCTTTTTCAAGTGCGCCTGAAAAACAAGGTGGAACTGGTGCAGTTTTGGTATTACTCAAACGCGCTGAAAAGAATCCCAAATTTAATGAAACTCAATGACTGTTTATTTTAAAATGGTCAAAACCCTCCTAAGTGACGGTTTATCTTGTAATTGAAAAATATTATTCATTTTTCTGCTACAATGCCGTCCTTGTTCAATCCGTATAAGTGAACACGTTTTATGTCTATGCAGCAATCCTACGCAAATATTTTAACTGCCGTTGGCGAGGACTTAGACCGTCCTGGTCTGAAAGATACGCCTATGCGTGCGGCTAAAGCTTTTTCGTACTTGACGTCTGGCTATAGCAAAACGCTTGAAGAAGTGACCAATAATGCGGTCTTCCCTTCAGAAAATGATGAAATGGTTTTGGTCAAGAATATTGAATTTTATTCTTTGTGCGAACATCATTTATTGCCATTTCATGGTCGTGTACATATTGCCTATCTTCCATCTGGCAATGTTTTAGGTTTATCTAAATTTGCACGTATTACAGAAATGTTTGCACGTCGACTACAAATTCAAGAACAATTGACTAAACAAATCGCAGATGCTGTGGCTGAGGTTACTCACGCTCGTGGCGTTGCAGTGGTCATTGATTCTGCTCATATGTGTATGATGATGCGTGGTGTAAGTAAGCAAGAATCTACGACTCGGACTGTATCTTTTGTCGGTGAATTTAAAACAGATAAAGAAGTACGTCGTGAGTTCTTATTGGCTGTGCCTGAAGCGCATTAATTTTTGTTAATATCGTTTAAAGCCTCAACTTCATTTGGGGCTTTTCTTTGAATAGGGCTTTTACAATGTCTTCAATTTGGTTAGCGGGTCATGGTTTAACACAAAGAGAAATCACTATTGACCACCCACGTTCAGATCGTCTAGTGAAAGGTAATCCACAGCGCAAAACACAAAGTTTGTATGAACATCCCAATATGAATTGTGGTATTTGGCAATGTGATATCGGTGCATGGAATATTCAATTTGCAGACAATAAGCAAGAATTTTTCCAAATTATTGAAGGTGTTGTGCGTTTACACAATGTAGATAATCAATCATTTGTTGAAATTAAAGCAGGTGAAGCAGGTATCATTCCACCTTCATTTATGGGTACATTTGAAGTCATTGAAGCCGTTAAAAAATATTTCGTTGTTGTCGAAATATAATCAAGCATTCTACAAACATAGCAGTACAGTAATCAATTGATAGCATCGGTAAAATCGGCTATTAGTACCACACAAGATAATGAAATTTAATCAATACCTCACACTAAACTCGTTGATAAATCGATGCTGAAAAGTTATTTTGGAATTTCATTCACTTAATTTTTCAATATTTAAAAAGCCAAATAATGATGAAAAAACTCATTCTAAGTACCCTACTCTTATTCAGTAATTATACTTTTGCAGATGGCTTGAGTGCGTCTGAGCAAAAGGAAGTTCAATATATCATTAATTTATTTAAAAAAAATGATAGCAATGCAATTTCCAATACGATTCGTTATCCACTTAATCGTGAAGAACCTATCCCAAGTATTGATAATAAAGCTCAGATGAAACAACGCTTTCAACAAGTTTTTGACCATAAACTGGTACAAAATATTGCAACGTCTAAACTAACGCAGTGGGAAAGTATGGGCTGGCGTGGAATCATGCTTGATCAGGGTACCGTTTGGATCAGTAACAAACAGATCACGGCGGTAAATTACAGCAGTGATGCAGAGCAACAATATAGAAACCAACTGATTTTAAAACAGAAAAATAAAATTCATTCATCACTTAAAAATTTCAAAGCACCTGAACTGCAATTTAAAACTGCCAAATTTCAGGTTCGTATAGATAAAATGAAAAATGGGCAATATCGTTATGCTTCATGGGGAAAAATGCAATCTCAAAGCCAAAAAACTGATCTTATCTTGAATAATGGCATTGTCGTTATGGATGGCTCAGGTGGTAATCATCATTTTGTTTTTAAAAATGGGACTTTTTAATATGTGGTCTACCGAAATATATTGGGAACCAATGAAACTCCAGATGTTACATTGGAAGTGAATAAAAAAGGAAAAATGATACTTTCACAAGCTGGAAAATTATTTCAATAAACTCTAAATACTATCAAACCTTATTGTAAGACTAAACCATATTATCCCAATACTTAGGCTTTTGGTTGCAGCGATGTAATCTTGTCAATGATTTACTCAAATGGATGTCCACAACGAGTCATTCACGCTTCGCTACGAACATTTTGAGTACCATGATTTTTAAAAATTGTTGTGGTTATTGTTATGTTGCTTTTCTCAGCACATGTTCTATTCAATTTCATTCAAAAGTTCCAGCTATGTTATTTAAAATAATAGTTGATGGCTTTCAATGAATACAATTAAGACATTCTTTGTAGATTTCTTGCATAAACCTTTTAATTACTCGCCCTAGAAAAAAGTATTCAAGTTATAACTGTTATGCAAGAAATCGGATATTTCAAAATACTTGAGAGCAAAATCTGATGGTTAAAGATCAGGCTTTGGTTTGTTCACCCAATTCGTAAATCAATTGGTGCATACGTTCCATATATTCACGGTTATCATGATCCCAAGGATGGAAGTTTGGACGAAAATAATCAATATAATTCCCTAACTGCTTTCTCAATACGCCAATTCCACCAAACGTATATTGATAGGTCTTTTTCCAACTGGATAGATCACTTAGTTTTCCCTCACCTTTAACAATGGTCAGGAATACAGGAATCACCAAGCCCCAGAAAACAATCGTTGCAACCACTAATCCAAAACTACGAATCGCATAAGCATATAAACCTTGACCCATTGCTGTATTCCAGACATCAAAAGCCACGGCTTTATGTTCTGTTTCTTCAAAAGCATGCCAACGCCAAATATTGGCATAATGCTCTTCTGCACCCTCAAATAATTCTGGTGTCCGTAACACAGAATCTGCCAATAAAGCAGTAAAGTGCTCTAATGCTATTGTTCCACTAAGCCAGAAATATGCAGGTAAATGTTGTTTAAGCAGACCAAAAATACTTAAAACTAATGCTTCAAATTTGGGTGCAATCGGTGAACGTGCAAATAAAGCTTCATTATATTCTTCATGTTCACGGCCATGCATGGCTTCCTGACCAATGAATGCTGTCACGGCTTTTTGTAATTCTGGATCTGTCACTAAATCACGATGCGCACGTACTGCATCTATAAAGAAACGCTCGCCAATGGGTAATACGATTGAAAATGTATTCAGCAATGCTGTAAATGTTGGCCCCGCCCTATCATGCCAGTCGGCAATACGATCTGCAGGCAACTTAAAACGGATATCACGGCGAATGGGCAAAGGCTCATGATAGCGAGTCGATTTGGTCAATAATTTTAGAATTCCCATGATAGATCCTTCCTGTTTGTACACAACGCTGTACGCATGGTTATTTTAATTAGTGTGATGTTCTTAATAAAATTGTACGCTTTTGCATACAATTCTATAGGTCATTTCGACTCATTTATCGATTAAAAAATACAGATTTAGTCCCGTCTATACATAGTGATGACACATGCACCGCCTAAGCCCAAATTATGCTGTAAAGCAATACGTGCATTTACCACCTGACGCTGATCTGCTGTACCACGTAATTGCCAGACCAGTTCGGTACATTGTGCCAAACCTGTCGCCCCTAAAGGATGTCCTTTAGACAATAAGCCACCCGATGGATTGGTCACATATTTACCGCCATAGGTATTATCAGCATCCCAAATGAATTTTTCTGCTTCACCTTCAGGGCATAAACCCAATGCTTCGTATGTTAATAATTCATTTGCGGTAAAGCAGTCATGTAACTCAATCACATCAACATCTTCTGCACCAATGCCTGCTGCTTCATAGACTTGTTGAGCAGCTTGCTTCGTCATGTCATAACCAACCATTTTAATCATGCTCTGCTCATCAAAACTTGATGCATAGTCTGTGGTCATAGACTGTGCTGCAATATAAACAGGATTAGAAATACCATGCTTTTTAGCAAACTCATCTGAACAGAGAATAACTGCACCTGCGCCACATGTCGGTGGGCAACATTGGAAACGGGTTAATGGATCGAAGACATTATCTGAAGCCATAATTTCTTCTAAGGACAAAACCTGACCGAACAAAGCATATGGATTATGACTGGCATGCTTACGTGCTTTAACTGCAATTTGTCCAAAAGTTTCTCTTTTTGTGCCATGCAACCAACGATATTCACGCCCTGCACCACCAAACATTTGTGCCGCAGGTGGCGATGCATTAAAACCTTGTACATCTAGCATCACCTGAGCATGTTTTCCCATAGGTGGTTCGCGGTCATTGAACTTTGCACCCAATGCACCTTTTTCCATCTTTTCAAAGCCCAATGCCAATACACATTCAGCAAGACCACCTTCAATGGCTTGACGTGCAAGGAACAATGCACTTGAACCTGTCGAACAGTTATTATTTACATTGACGATAGGAATGCCTGTTAGCCCCAACTCATAGGCAGCCCGCTGACCACAGGTCGAATCACCATAAACATAACCAGCAAAAACCTGTTCGATTTCATCATATTGAATATTGGCATCCTGCAAGGCTTTTTGCCCTGCTTCTTTCGCCATTTCATAATATTCTACACTTGCACCCGGCTTGGCGAATTTAGTCATACCAACACCAATTACATTGACACGTCTTTTCATTTTATTATCTCAATTTTATTTATCTAAAGTTGATGCGTTTTATAACTGCTTTGATCACCTTCATATCCATTAGATGGAATAGCGAATCAAAGCAGTTTTTTCCAATTTTTATCTCAATTAAGACAAGTTTTGTAAAAAATGCAGTTGATGTGCTAACTGAATATCACCATCAACCTTTAAATCACCATGTTGATAAAGATCACGTACCGAACGCTGTCCTGTAGCCAATTCTGATAAATGTTCATCACTTAAGCTTAAAGCAATATTTGCCTGATCATGTTGACCTTGCTGAACTGTGCCCGTACTCAAATTTACCACCCAATGTTCATCAGGTTTACTGACATTAAACTGGAAGATATGTGCCGCATGACTTTCACCCTGTAATTTTTGCTGTATAGCATTGAAAATTTCAGGTGCTTTGGCTGGACGTTTACTTGTAGATACAGCAGTCTGCATTGTAGTATTGCCTGCAGCGATACGTGCGTCACGTGCCTGATCAATCAGTTTCTTATCCATATCCTGCAATACAATCAGCTTATTGGATGCCATCACATTACCTGCAATCTTCAATTGACCACCAAAGAATAACTTTTGAACATCTGCCAATGTGCCATTAAACACAGTTGGAACGTGTTCTTCGTCCAGTTCGAGAGTCACATCAGGGTTTTCAATTCCACCCTCGCCCGCACTGCCTTGTCCATTTTTCAGGTCAATAAACCATGTCGATTCAGGATTTTTAAGCTTAAATAAAAAAGTGGTTTTGGTTTTTTCCACCACACCAACTTTGCTTTGAATATGTTGATTGACTGCGCTAAATACATCAGCCAGTGTCACTTGCTGATTTTCCGTAGACTGATTTTGCACAGCTTGTGGTTGTTCAGTTCGTGTTGTTGAAGTAGAAGCACCATTATTGGCAATACGCTGATTTTTCGCGTCTGCAAATAGTTTAGAATCAATATCCTGTAACACAATTAGCTTATTGGAAGCCATAACATTGCCACCAATTTTCAATTGACCGCCAAAGAACAGTTTCTGCACATCTGCCAGTGAACTTGTCACAACAGTTTCCAAATGTTCTTCATCCATTTCCAGTGACACATCAGCTTTGTCTATTTCACCTTGCTGACATGAACCTACACCATTTTTCAAATCCAATGTCCATACAGATTCAGGATTTTTCAGCTTAAATAAGAATGAGGTCTTGGTTTTATCCACCAGTTCAGGGTGTTGTGCGACATATTCACGAATGACTTTAAAGACATCCGCTGCAATTAGACGATCCGGTTCAGCAGATACCACAACAACAGTCTGAGCATTTTCTTGTACTTTGGGTTTCGCTTTCGCTGTTGGAATTTCACCATACAATTCAATCGCTGCATTTTTAATGACGACTTCGTTACGCTCTTTAACCGAGGTTTCAAAAATGATTTTATTGTCAGACTCTTTCCACATTTTTGTGACAAGAGTATCACCTGGGTAAACACTCTTGGCAAAACGGACTTTAATGCTCTTGAAATAACGTCCATCATTATTACAAAATGCTTTAATCACATGACGTCCGCTATAACCAAAAGTACATAAGCCATGCAAAATTGGACGATCAAATCCAAAAGCTTTGGCAAATGCAGGATCTGCATGCAGTGGATTCCAATCACCCGAAAGGCGATATAAAAGTGTCTGATTCACATCGGTTTTTTCTTCAATAGTTGCATCAGGTTCACGGTCAGGTGTGGGATTTAGTTCGACTGAATCACCACGCTCGCCACCCCAACCACCTGCACCACGTACGAAGGCTGTCATTTCATTATAAATCAGCTCTTCACCATGCTCATCTTTTGACGAAATTGCATAGGTCACCACTGCATTCGGATCTTTATCCAAGGCATTTTTAAGTGTTAATGTATGGAATAATTTTGCCTGTGGCGGTAGCGGACGTTTGATTTCGGTATATTGCTCACCATGTAGAATACGGTCGAAGCCATAATTCATACCGGGTAAAGTTACACCTTGTTTTGCCATTTGCAGCATGGCATTCATCTGTGGCATAACACCATAGGTTGGGAATGCCTGAAATTCGCTACCCAATTCATAAACATACGCCAATTCTGAACTGTCCATCGGATCTCGCGCTGCGCCAATCCCCAATGCATAAAGTGATAGATCACGCTCATCATAAGAAGATTCAGATTCCATCTTGGATTTATAAGCAAGATCGAGGTCTATAAATTCATTCCCACCGAGATTCGGATGATTCACGCCATCCAAAATTGGAGTAAAAGATTCTGTAACAGAATTTGGATGAGTTGCATCAGTAAAATCAGTGATTTTGTCCCAATGACGGGCAACATCATCAACATTAAATTCACGCTTATTCGGGAACATATAACCTTCGGTACGTTCCCAACGCAGTTTTGCAATGAATCCAGCACCCACTTCGAACAAGCCTTTACTTTCTTTACAATCCTCATGTGCAAGCCAAGCCACTAGAGGACTGACCGCTTCTGGCTTTAACATTGCCAACATTTCAGGCGGCATCACAGTTTCAGTCAATCGTGAAGCGGCGACTGGTGCAATGGTATTAACTAAAATGTTTTTACTACGACCTTCTTCTGCCAAACAGTTGGCTAAACCGAGAATACCAAGCTTGGCAGCACAGTAATTGGCTTGACCAAAGTTACCGTAAATTCCTGCAGCAGATGTAGTCATAATAATGCGACCATAGCCTTTTTCACGCATGATTGGCCAAGCGGCATGTGAGACGCTTTTAGTGCCATTCAAATGCACACGCATGATTAAGTCCCAATCATGCTCAGTCATTTTGGCAAAACTGACATCACGTAAAATACCCGCATTATTGATAACGATATCTACTGTCCCAAAATGATCGAGTGCAGTCTGTACAATGGCATCACCATGCTCAACTGAATCATAATTGGCAACTGCGTCACCGCCTGCGGCACGGATTTCCTCAACAACTTTATCTGCAGCAGAGGAAGATTGACCTGAGCCATGTGCACCACCGCCTAGATCATTCACCACGACTTTACAGCCACGTGCAGCAAGCGTTAGTGCATGTTGACGACCCAAGCCACCACCTGCACCCGTGACTATTGCGACACGCCCATCAAAACGTAATTCAGACATTTTTTATTCCTGTTTTTATTTCAATCTAGTTGCTTGTTGCAACCCAGTTTTTATTTAAATATGAACTGTGAATAAAGCTCAGGCTTCTTGCATCATCTGCATAGAAGCCTGTATGAGGTGATTAAATGGTACGGGAAATCAGTTCTTTCATAATTTCATTGGTTCCACCATAAATACGGTTTGGACGCATGTCCAGATATGCACGGGCAATTGGATATTCCATCATGTAACCATAACCACCGTGTAATTGCAGACACTCATCGACAATTTTACAAGCAAGGTCTGAGACCCAATATTTTGCTGTACACGCAGCTTCAATCGATAATTCATTTTTCAAAACAAGTTGCATACATTGGTCAACATAGACACGAGCGATCTGCGCTTCTGAACGCATTTCCGCCAGTTTAAAACGGGTATTTTGGAATGCTGCAACGGGTTTACCAAATGCTTTACGTTGCTTGACGTATTCGACTGTAGTTGCCAAAGCATATTCTGCACCAGCTGCACAGATAATGCCGATCATCATACGTTCCCAAGCCAGTTCTTTCATGAGCATGATAAAGCCCATACCCTCCATACCTAAAAGATTGCTCTTTGGAATACGTACATTATCAAAAAATAATTCGCAGGTATCCTGACCATGTAAACCAATTTTTTTAAGAGGCTTACCCTTACTAAACCCTTCACGTGAAGCTTCAATCACCACAAGCGATACATTCTGCGCTTCACTTTCACCTTTACCTGTTTTGACAGCAACCACAGCCATATCGCATAAATAACCATTGGTAATAAAAATTTTAGAACCATTAATAATGTAATCATCACCGTCTTCAATAGCAGTGGTACGCAATGCCTGTAAATCTGAACCCGTGCCAGGCTCCGTCATGGCAATTGCACCGACCACTTCACCCGTCGCCATTTTTGGCAACCAGTCTTGTTTTTGCTGATCATTACCAAAATTATTAATATAGTTTGCAACAATATCCGAATGTAGTGAAAAACCTGATGCAGAGTCACCAACACGGGCCTGCTCCTCCATAAGAATCATAGAATACAAACGGTCTACGCCTGAACCACCGTATTCTTCAGGCATGGTGCAACACAGTAAGCCTAACTCTCCTGCCCTGTTCCATAAATTACGGTCTAAATGCTGTTGTTCAGCCCATTTCTCATTGTGCGGCGCAATTTCAGTTTCAAAAAAGCGTCTTGCGGTTTGACGGAATTGTTCATGTTCAGCACTGAATAATGTACGAGGCATCATTGGCGCAACAAGTTGTGGAATGTGTAAAGCTGACATGTCAGTTCCTTTTGAATTTGAATAGCTTTTGTTTTTATGTCTTGCATTCACCGTAGATTTTTAATTGACAATACGGTCGTACAATATCTTTATATTTATAGTCTGATGGCTAAACCGTCAATTGTATTAAAAACACATTTTTGAGTGGCTAATGATGCTTCTTGCCACAGGCTAAAATGACTAAATCCACTGTCATCTCGGCAAATTTATAACCCTTGATTTTAAATCAGACTGTGAAAATATATTTAAGAAAGAGAATTGGTGCGGATGAATATAGATAAAAAAGTGAAATGTGCTGAAACAAGATTAAAAGTGAAAATGAATCAAAGCCAACAAAAAAATTATCGGCTTTGATGAATGAAATTCTGAATCTCTAAAATCCAAACAGTTTAAAAATAATGTGCGAATCCAAAACTACCCTTCATCCAATCTTTACTGTCTTGTTGTTGATATTCCCAACCCACTCTTAAAGAGTTCTGTGAAGATAATGAATATTGCAAATAACTATTTACTCTTAAATTCCATTGATGTGAATCTTCCCAGTACGGCAATTCAACTTGGACAATACTATTCAGTTTATCTGTCCACAAATTTTGGCAACCTACTGTTGGGCCTACACCAACACGCCAACCATCATCCAATGATTTTCCTGCTTGTAACTGTGTTTGTAATTCAGCATAACACAAATTTTTTCGATCATCATCCGCTATGGTATAACCCGATTGAGCTTTTGTAGAAAACACACCATGTTGTTTATCTTCACTAAATTGACCATGATCAAGCGCTTCTTGCTGCCAACCCATGCTAAAACCCCAAGTAATCGGTGTTTTAAATGGTGTAATTGGGTTATAAGAATTTACCGTTAATAGGTCAATATGTTCAATCTTAAGCGCATTATTTCGCCACTGTGCTGCACCATCTAAGAATAAAAGTTGAGTCCCTGTACGGAACCCACCTTGTGGATCTTTTAACTCATGATATGCCTGACGATGACCAATTTGAACAAATTGATCGCCCTGTACTTCCCCCATGTCGACAGACCAATTTCTGGAGTCATGTCCATTCACAGGATTAATTTTCGGCTTTTCTGGTTCTTGGCGTTGCTTTTCAATTTGGATTTGACTGCGTAAACCCAATAATTGTCTAAATCTGACTTGTGCATATTTTTCTTCAATTTGACGAGAGGTGAATTGCAAGTACAAATCGTCATACGCCATTTCTAAAATTTTCGCACGATCATGTTCAGAATAATGTTCTAAAGCACTTTGCATCTGTTGTGGTGCTAATGCTGCAATGTTATGCGCTATTTTCGCTAAACTATGACCATGTTGTTTGGCTTGCGCGTTTAACTGCGTTTCCAATGCAGGACGATAAACGGTGTCTTTAATCATCCCTTGTTGATCAACTGCTTTAATTGTTTCTATTGGAATTGCCGCATAGGTAAATTTTTGACGTAAATTGGAACTAGGTCTAACTAAATCAATTAAGCCCAATAAGCGATAAGCGCAGTTATCACTCACAAAATAATAAGGGAAACTGACTTTTTGCATTTCCCACATGTGCTTGACTAAAAAATCAGTTTCATCCGGAGTTAAATTAAGTTCATATTCCCATAAATCACGGCTTTCAAAATCGCCATATTCTTTTACTTTGCGATAATACGGCATTAAAGAATATTCACCGGGATAATCGCCCACTAACCCCTTCCAAGCGTATGACCAGTTGTCTTGCCCATTGACAGTCGCTGCATAATTCACTGCATATGAAACCAGATTTAATTGCTTCTGATCTTTGGGGTCTAGACGTAATAAAGTATGCCCAAACATCGAACTGGGATTGCCCATAAAATCTGTTGCGTAAATCAAGGTCGCTTTATAAGGTTTAATTTGTCCATACCACTGCTCAAATTCAGGACAAGCGACTTGGGGAAGCTGTTGAGCTGATATTTTCAGTTGTTGCATCAACCATTGGCTGCGTGCAGGAAATTTACACCGAAAAGATTGATTCGGTTCAGCTTGTTGGAATAATGCCGCAATATCAGCAACCAATTCATTTTTAATATTGCGTCGACCATCAGAAGCAAGAAAATAACCTGCATAACTGACTTCACTTTGGTTTGAATTTTGAGCTGCTGAACCTCTAGTTGTAGCATCCTCAGCATACAGTAAGCGTTTCCATGTGATGTTTTGTTCTAATTTTTTTTGTTCTGATAATTTGACATAATCTTGAATGGATAATAATTCAGCAGATGTATTCAAAGAAATAAATGTACCGAGTAAACCTAAACTATAAGCTAAATATTTCATTCACAATTTCAATATAAGAAGGATCAAACGGTTTTGAGCGTAAATATACCCGCCAAAAAATAAAACCCTGTCAAAGACAGGGTTCTTGGGAATTATACGTATGCTTTTAATAC
Source organism: Acinetobacter psychrotolerans (assembly GCF_048552595.1). NCBI lineage: Bacteria > Pseudomonadati > Pseudomonadota > Gammaproteobacteria > Moraxellales > Moraxellaceae > Acinetobacter > Acinetobacter psychrotolerans. The sequence continues at coordinate 47,043 of NZ_JBIMDK010000019.1, forward strand.
TGTATCTTTTGCCATCACTTCTTGAAGTGATGCCAAAACTTGTAGAGAATTTTGGTTATTTGTTGAATAAATATGTGAGAAGTTAGATTTAGCTACAGCAAAGAAATGGGCTTTATCTGCATCTTTAACATTCAATAGCGAAGCTAAAACATTTAAGCTTTCGCCTTGCCCCACAGCCATATCACGTGCAAGTGACTCTGTATTTTCATTGGTAAATGTTACGACTTGTGCAGTCACTTTACCATTACCGCTACAGCCTAAAGTACCAAAGGTAATACCGAGCAATTGATTTGTGAAAATACCATTCGTCGTAGCAGCTAAGATTTTTGGAATTTTACCAGATTGACCTGCCCAAACTTGTGAACCCACACCACAACCTACATCTGGATCTGCCATTGCAACACTAGAACCAGCAGCCAATACAGCAGCTAAAACGATTTTTTTTAACATATAATTCTCCAAAAATTTTGCATATATAATATATGTAAATTGTTATATTCCATTTTGTGTACATTTTATTGCACACATACAGATTTATCACAGAAAAAAGAATAAGCAAATCAAAATATGACAATTTGAAGTCTATTTATTGTACGGTTTTAGTGACCAGTTTCCGCTTGAGTTTCTATTTCCAAGAATTTTTAACACCAAGACTAAACTTAATAATAGCAATAAATACCAAGAGCCTAATTTTCCCCAGCCCACCATGTGCCAAGCATCGACCTGACTTGGGTATTGCCAAATTTTATAGAAGGTACTGATATTCTCTGCAATCCAGATAATGAATGCCAAAATAAGGAGGATTGGAAGCATTGGAAGTTGAAAATGATGTTGTTGAAGTTCAAAACGAATTTTTGTTTTCCAAAAAAGAATAACGCTCCAAACAAACAGTAGATTACGAAAATCTGGAATAAAAAATTTACTCATAAAATTGATATAAGACAATACTGCCAAACACAACATATGCGTAAATTGAGGCAATTTTAGAAATGAAACTTGATAAAGCCGCAACGATCTTGCAAAAAAACTCCCTACTGCCGAATACATAAATCCAGCGAATAATGGTACTGCCATTATTTTCAATATTGCAGGTTGTGGATATTGCCAAGATGCAATTTGAGGATGGGTTAAGAAAACTTCCATGCCCATTGCCATGATATGAAATAAAGCAATGACTTTGGCTTCAGCCCATGATTCTAACTTTAAATACAACAAGCAGATTTGAATGATTAAGGCAAAAAAAAGTAAATAGTCATAACGGAAAAAACCGTAAAATTCATGGCTCCCCATAGGTGCCGTAACGACAAATGCAATGAGTAATAGAATACCAAATAAGGCAGCTGACGCTGCCTTAAACATAAATTCAAAAAATGATTTTATATAGATCATAGGAGAATCAAAACTTAACCTAAATACTTAGCACTATATTCATGAACAGTATCAATAAAGGCTTTAGGGTTGGCTGGATCTACCCACTGGGTAATGCCATGACCTAAATTCGCCACATAACCTGTTTTCTCACCATTAGCATATGCATCATCCAGCATCGCTTTTGTTGCTTTTTCAATCGTTGCAGATGAACCATATAACGTTGCTGGGTCTAAATTCCCTTGTATAGCTGCACGACCATTGATTGTCTGACGAGCGACATTAAGCGGAGTCGTCCAATCTAATCCAAATGCATCTGCACCTGTTGTCACCATAGGTTCAAGCCATTGACCGCCACCTTTAGTGAATAAAATCACTGGAACTTTACGTCCCTCATTTTCACGTTTTAAGCCTGCAACAATTTTTTGCATGTATTTTAATGAAAATTCTAAATACTCACGGTGTGCGAGTGCCCCACCCCAACTATCAAAAATTTGAACAGCTTGAGCACCCGCATCAATTTGCGCATTCAAATAATCAATCACAGCATCTGCAAGTCGGTCTAATAAAGCATGTAAAACTTCAGGTTGTGCATACATCATCTGTTTGGTAAAGCGGAAATCTTTGCTTGATCCCCCTTCAATCATGTAGGTTGCCAATGTCCAAGGACTACCTGAAAAGCCGATTAAAGGAACTTGCCCACCTAATGCTGAACGAATGGTCGTCACAGCATTCATGACATAAGCGAGATCAGATTTTGCATCGAATTTTGGCAGATTAGCCACATCTTGTTCTGTACGAATTGTTTTATGAAATTTAGGACCTTCACCTACTTCGAAATAAAGCCCTAAACCTAAAGCATCTGGAACCGTTAAAATATCTGAGAATAAAATTGCAGCATCAAGGTCATAGCGGCGTAAAGGCTGTAAAGTTACTTCACAAGCGAAATCGTTATTTTTACAAAGAGAAAGAAAGTCACCCGCTTTAGCACGAGTTTCACGATATTCTGGTAAATAGCGCCCTGCTTGACGCATCATCCATACAGGCGTGGTATCTACAGGTTCGCGCAATAAGGCACGTAGAAAACGATCATTTTTTAAGGTCGTCATTTACTTTCCCAATCCAAAAATTAATTTGCCCCATCATAGCAAAAAGGCTTCAAATTTAATAATTTCTGAATAAAAAATTCTATCTTTGTATGACAGTTCACAAGTATTTTCTGCATATTCAAAAATACGAAAATAAAACAAATCTAGCTTTTAAAAAATTTATCAATAGGAAAAAATGATTAACACAAAACAAGTACTGCATCCCTATGTAATTTCTGCAATACTTGTAACTATATTTTAGTAATCAAAATGAATAATTTTTAAGGTTGAATTACATGTTCGTTCGCTCAATTCTTGCTTTGAGTTTAAGTTGTATATTAGCAGGTACAGCATTTGCTGCCGCTACAGCTGAGCAGCCTCTAAAGCCTAAAAAAGTTGTTTCTGGCCCTGTTGAAGATCCGATTGATCCTCTTGCCATCGACACTTCGGCATCTTCTGTCGAAACTCAAATTTCTCAACAAGAGCAACAAGAGTTAAATAAAGCAGCCGATACGCTGCAAAATTTAGAAAAAGCAGAAGCTAAAAACTCTGATACTGCAATTTCTCCAAATTCAGCAACACCTGCTAAAACTGCCAGTAATCCCAATGCACCAAAAGCATCATGGACATTAGACGGCATTAACAATGCTCAATGGTATGAGAATATCGGTAAAGGTCAATTCCCAGTTTATGCACGTGCGCATGTTATGTTGAATAATTCACATGCTTCACCTGGTGCAATTGATGGCTCAAGTGGTATGAATACCCTAAAAGCCATTGCTTCATTCCAACAAATCAATGGTTTAAAACCAACAGGTGAATTAACCAAAGAAACTTGGGATGCTTTAATTACACAACAAGGAAATAAACCTGCTTTTATTGAATATGTAATAACCGAAGCAGATTTAAAAGGTCCATATGCTGAATCTATTCCACGGGATTATGCATTACAAGCCAAAATGAAAGGTTTGTATTACACACGTGTTACCGAAATGCTTGGTGAAAAATTTCACATGGATGAAGATTTTTTAAAGAAATTGAATCCTAAAGCGACATTTAAAAAAGCTGGTGAAAAAATTGTTGTGACCAATATTCGCAATGAACTTCCTGAGAATATTAACCTCATCGTTGCGCATAAAGGTGCTAAACAATTGTATTTGTTTAATGCACAAAACCAAATGGTCGGCTCGTTCCCTGCAACGATTGGTAGCTCAGATACACCATCACCAACAGGAACATATAAAGTCACTGGCGTAGCGAAAAATCCTTGGTATAGCTATTCTCCAAGTAACTTCCTACAAGGTAATAACCGTAAACCATTGTCATTACCACCAGGTCCAAATGCACCTGTCGGTAATATTTGGATTGGTTTAAGCAAAAAATCATTTGGTATTCATGGTACACCAAACCCATCGGCAATTTCTAAAACTGCTTCGCATGGCTGTATCCGTTTGACCAACTGGGATGCCAATGATTTAGGTAAAAAAGTAAAATCTGGTGTCACTGTTAAATTCTTAGAATAATTTGAATTTATTATTCACCATTTTAAAAAACCAGTGTTTATGCACTGGTTTTTTATTTGCACAACATTCGATTAAGAGCTTGTATGCAGAATGATCTGCTGGTTAATAACACTCTCAGGCGCATAAAAATGCTCAATTCACAGCAGATTTCTAAAATAAAAAAAATGTTTAAAAATACAGATGGTCTGCTGATTAGCGCAGGTGCAGGTATGGGGGTTGATTCAGGATTACCCGATTTTCGTGGTAATCAAGGTATGTGGCAAGCTTATCCTGAACTTGGTAAACAGCGTATCGAATTTAGCTCTATAGCCAATCCAAATGCTTTTCATGATGCACCCACTTTAGCTTGGGGGTTTTATGGTCATCGTCTCAAACTATATCGACAAACCACGCCACATCAAGGCTTTCACTTGCTCAAAAAATTAAGTGAAATGTTAGATCTCCCCTACTTTATTTTCACATCGAATGTTGATGGTCAATTTCAAAAAGCAGGTTTTGATGAACATTTGATTTACGAATGTCACGGTTCAATTCACCATTTACAATGTTTAGCTGTCTGTGAAAATCAAATTTGGTCAGCAGAAAAAATCCAACTACGTATTGATCAAAATCGTTGTGAATGGTTAGGCGAATTACCTAAATGTCCGCATTGTCATGGTTTATCTCGTCCCAATATTCTCATGTTTGATGATTATGATTGGATAAATTCGAGATCAAATATTCAAGCTCAATATTTAAAGCAATGGTTAAAACAGCGCCATCAACCGATTGTTATTGAGCTCGGTGCAGGAACTGCAATTCCTACAGTCCGCAATTTTGGGGAAAAATTCGCACCTAATTTAATTCGTATCAATCCTAGAGAGCACGATCTTCACCCCAACCAAGGGATGTCGATAGCAACTGGTGCATTGACTGGCATTCAAGAAATAATTAATGCGCTCGAAATTCAAGCATTTTAATTTCTAATTGCTCGTCTTATTTTCAACAATGGCTCAGATTAATTTAATGAACGTTTGCGTAAAATAATGATGGGCGTTCCAAAAACACAACAATACGTTGCTTATATATTGTTTTCATGCCATCACATAAATATTAAAATTATTTCAAGTTAAAAATAAAGATTTGGAGATTTGAAATGAATACATTTTTACACTTAAGTGAAGATCGTGGTCATGTAAAAGCAGGATGGTTAGAAAGCAAACATAGCTTTTCATTTGGTAGTTGGTATAACCCGAAATACATGGGCGTTGGTTCATTACGTGTTATTAACGATGATATTATTGCCGCACATAATGGCTTTGGTACTCATGCTCATGACAATATGGAAATTTTGACCTGTGTATTAAAAGGGACTATTTCTCATAAAGACAGCATGGGGAATGAACGCCACATCCATGCAGGTGAATGGCAATTGATGAGTGCAGGAACTGGTGTTCAACACAGTGAAATGAACCAAGGTGATGAAGCTGTTCATATGTTACAAATTTGGGTCATTCCAAATGAAAAAGATGCGACTCCTGATTATCAACAAATTGAGCGTGACCCAAAAAAATCACCCAATGAATGGCAATTGATTGTTGGACCCAATGATGATGCGCCGATGCATATCCGTCAAAATGCTGAAATCAAAGCTGCATATTTGGAAAAGGGTCGTACATTAGCAGTTAAAGCAACGCAAAAATTTAACTACGTACATGTGATTGAAGGTGAAATTGATATTGCAGGGCAAATCGTTAAAGCTGGTGATGCTTACCTTTTTGATGAAGATGCTACAATTACTGCCAACCAAAACAGTCAATTCATTTGGTTTGATTTAACTAATTAATCATTTGTGAATAATAAGCCTCTAAATTTAGAGGCTTATTACTTGAGTAAACAAAAATAATTAACAACAGTAATCTTTCTTTTGATCTTTAATTAATGATAATGCAGCGTTCCAAGCTGCCTGAATAATCGGTTCAGCAGCATCACTTTCAAATTGCTTCACCGTATGTTCACAAACTTCTTTACTTGGAAAGTGTAGCTTCGGACTGGTCATGGCTTTAATCTGGACTTGACATGCACGCTCTAGAAAATAAATTTCATGAAATGCTCGGGCAATCGAATTTCCTGTTGCCAATAAACCATGATTTCTCAATATCATACAACGAAACTGCCCTAAATCATTCACTAAACGCTCACGCTCTTCGGTTGAAAATGCGATGCCTTCATATTCATGATAAGCAATATTGTTATAAAATTTGAGCGCATGTTGCGACAAAGGCAATAAGCCTTTTTCTTGTGCGGAGACTGCTATTCCGTCAGCAGTATGAGTGTGAATTACACAATCAATATCATCTTTAGCATGATGCAAAGCAGAATGAATCACAAAGCCTGCGACATTGACCATTTTACCTTGATCATATTCTGCAACAATCTTACCATCGTGATCAATTTTGACTAAATCAGTCGCTTTCATCTGATCAAAAGTCACACCATAACGGTTAATGAGAAAATGATCAGGCTCGTCTGGAACACGTAAACTAATATGTGTATCAATCAGATCTGTCATCTTAAAATGAGCAATTAAACGATACAAAGCAGCAAGTTGGCAACGTGCCTCCCATTCAACTTTATCAATATACTTCGGACGTTTCATTATTAAATCCTTTTATTCTCTATGACTTACATATCGATACGTCTAATCGCTATGATTATTTTCATCTGCATCACTACTTTTAACCAGTGTTTAGAGAATTAACAAGTTTTTTAATAAAATGAATACTAAAGCCTAAAAACCCACAACGAGTATAATTCTCGAAGTAGGTCAAAAATGAAGACTGTTTTATAAAATTTATTTTTAGAATCTGCTTTCAAAAAATTAGCGCATTCGTTTGAGGTTATAAGTTACAACACCCCAAATCTCAAACTCTTGACCTTCTTCAATATAAATATTTTGGAATTCAGGATTTTCCGCTTTCAGCCAAATTTTTGCAGGATTAAATTGTTTATCCACCATCAAACGCTTAACTGTAAAATCATTATCAATTCGCGCAATGACAATATCACCTGATTTTGCAGTAATACTTCGATCAACAATCAACGGATCATCTATGTCGATGCCGACATCCAACATGGACAAAGAATTGGCTTTGACAATAAATGTTGAACTTTCATTACGAATCAAATATTCATTCATATCCAAAGACTGATCAATGGTATCTTCTACAGAAAATGGTACACCTGCTGCGACACGCTCTGTAGCCATCGGAATCTGATAAATTTTATCGTTATTTGCCTGAACATTTTGAATGTTAATATTTGACGTTAAATCTGATAATTTGCCATTACTGAAATTTTTAAGTAACCAATTTTTGATAAAATCGACTTGTGATTCAGGTACCCGGATTACCTTAGTCTGTTCACTAAATTGAGCTTTCCGCCCTGCATTGGGTCTCGCACCGCCATGTTCAAATTCCACTTTTTTTGTCATGATCTATCCTCCATGCTGTATAAAAGCCATTCAAATCAATATACTTTGAAAAAGTTACAATTTCAAGTTGACGTGTGATTTTTTTTAGATAACAATAGCCATATCGATCAGTTTTTGATACATCTATTTGATCAAGGATGAACAAGTAAATCAAAATACTTTTCATAAAATCAATAATTTAGAATGAAAATAAAACCCATTATTTCGCTAAAATATTGATCTAACTGAATTAACTTACTGGTCTAGTTTTAACACAGTTTTTTGATTGATTTTCTATGTGGAGACATAAAAATGGCGACTCAACGTGATGCAATTCTAGGTTATGCAGATGAACAACATGCTTACTATATTCGCTTAATCGAAGACAATACAGTACTCGGCAGCCAGTATGGTATATTCTGCGAAAATACCAATAGTGATACGGCAGAAAGTATTATGACCACATTATTTTTAAAAAAATCGTTTTGGCTGAATGGTTCTGAATTTAGCGATATTGTGAAAGGTCTACAACCTTTAGCTCTTTAAAATTTCTGAATGTTTCAAAATTGCATAAATTCTGATGAGTGTTTTTAAATATTAAAGTTGATCTTGAATTTACATGACCTATAAAAAGTTATTGCACTACATTCTGTGCAATAACTAAAGTTTGATCATCACATTATATTGAAGAAATCCACTGTCTTTCGGATGATTAATCTATCTCGATTTTCATTTCGAGAGCTTTTTCTGGCAATCGTCGGAGTGTGCTACAACTTAAGTGTAACTACTTTATTCTAGAATTAACGCTATCTCTTTTCTGAGAGAATATTCAGGTTTTGAAGTTTATGAATATTCAAATGATAAAAGTAAGTCATAAAAAATCCCTCATCGAATAAGGGCTTTTTATGTTGATTTAAGAATAAATGAAAAGTTCACTCATTCATAAACTATAAATTATGCTTTTACTTCAATTGCAATTGCGGTCGCTTCACCACCACCGATACACAATGCAGCGACACCTTTGCTCTTACCTAAACGTTTTAAAGCATGGATGAGTGTCACAATAATTCGTGAACCCGATGAACCTAGTGGATGCCCTAATGCGCATGCACCACCATTCACATTGACTTTTTCTGGATCAAGTTTAAAAGCATCAATTGCCGCCATTGTTACCATTGCAAAAGCTTCGTTAATTTCCCATAGATCAACATCTTCGGCAGACCAACCGACATTTTTAAGTAATTTTTCAATCGCACCGACTGGAGCAATTGTAAATTCTTCTGGCAGCTGAGAATTGGTTGTATACCCTTTAATCTCGGCCAATACAGCTAAATTACGCTTATTCGCTTCCGACTCAGAAGTAATGAGTAAAGCAGATGCACCATCACTAATTGAACTCGAATTTGCAGCAGTAATCGTTCCATCTTTTGCAAATGCGGCTCTTAATGTTGAAATTTTATCAATCTTGGCATTTGCAGGGTTTTCATCCACATCTACCGTCACTTCACCTTTTCGTGTAGTCACTTTTACTGCAGTAATTTCATTTTTAAAATATCCTTCAGCAATGGCTTTTTGTGCTCGTGTTAGAGAACGAATTGCAAATTCATCCATTTGTTCACGGCTATAGCCTTTTTTATCTGCCATGTCCTGCGCAAAACTACCCATTGCACGACCAGTACCCGCATCTTCCAAACCATCCATGAACATATGATCAATCACTTGACCATGTCCCATGCGATAACCCGAACGTGCTTTTGGCAATAAATACGGTGCATTAGTCATAGATTCCATACCACCAATGACAATAATTTTTGCACTGCCTGCTTTAATTGCATCACTGGCTTGCATCGCAGCTTTCATGCCAGAACCGCACACTTTATTAATCGTGGTCGCACCGACATGATCTGGTAAACCTGCTTGACGCATAGCTTGACGTGCTGGCCCTTGTTTTACACCCGCAGGTAATACACAGCCCATAATTACTTCGTCAATATCATCAACAGGTATATTGGCTTGTTCAACAACATTTTGAATAACCACAGCACCTAAATCAGGTGCAGATAAAGTCGAAAAACTTCCTTGAAAGCTTCCCATTGCGGTACGACTTGCAGCGATGATAACGATTTTTTCCATACGGATTCACCTTGAATTTAAGTGCTGATCATTTGAAAATAGAATACTTTTGAAACAATATATTAAAAATTTGATTGTTCAATATTTGACTTTTATCTCGTTATATTGAACATTCATTAATGGGTAAAAATATTCAAAGGCTCTAAAATGATGAACAAACTGAGTTTTGAATAAGCTTATATTTTGAAAAATTTGATTTTAAAAATACATGATTATAAGAAATGAATAGCGCAGAATACGCCATTCACCACACTTCAAAGCAGCCGGAACTGCTTGAAATTATTCATATTATTTTGATTAAGAAACAACTAAGTTGGTCGTGATTAATTGCACACCTGTTGCAGCTTGAATTTCCTCTAAAGTTACATCTTTAGCAAGTTCAATTAATTCAATACCTTGTGCAGTAACATCCATCACACCAAGATCGGTAATGACACGGTTAACGACCAATCGACCTGTCAATGGTAATGTACATTCAGATACGATTTTTGGGCTACCATCTTTCGCACAATGTTCCATCAACACTACAACTTTTTGTACGCCAGCAACTAAATCCATTGCGCCGCCCATACCTTTTACTTTTTTACCCGGAATCATCCAGTTGGCTAAATCGCCTTTTTCTGAAACTTCCATCGAACCTAAAATGGCAATGTTCACTTTACCGCCACGAATCATGGCAAAAGATTCTGAACTAGAAAAAAATGCAGCACCTTTACGTGTAGTTACGGTTTGTTTGCCTGCATTAATTAAATCAGCATCAACCGTTTCTTGGGTCGGAAATTCGCCAATGCCGAGTAAACCATTTTCAGATTGCAACCAAACATCAATATTTTCAGGAATATAATTTGCAACCAGTGTCGGTAAACCAATCCCTAAATTGACATAAAAACCATCTTCAAGTTCTTGAGCTGCACGCTCAGCCATTTCATTACGCGTCCAAGCCATGATTAAATCTCCGTCTTCAATGTCAATTGTTCAATGCGTTTTTCAGGTTGCGTATTTAAAACAATACGGTTGACATAAATTCCTGGCAAATGAATCGAATCTGGATCTAATTCACCAATTTCAACGACCTCTTCAACTTCAACGATGGTAAATTTCCCTGCCATTGCACATTCAGGATTGAAATTACGTGCCGTTTTACGGAAGACTAAATTGCCTGCCTTATCTGCTTTATATGCTTTGACCAAAGCAATATCGGCAACCAGTGCTCGTTCTAAAATGTAATCTTTACCATCAAACTCACGGACTTCTTTGCCCTCCGCAATTAAAGTACCTACACCCGTTTGGGTAAAGAAAGCTGGGATACCTGCGCCACCTGCGCGTAATTTTTCTGCCAAAGTGCCTTGAGGTGTCAATTCAACTTCAAGTTCACCATTTAAATATTGACGCTCAAATTCTTTATTTTCACCGACATAAGATGAAATCATTTTTTTAATTTGTTTGGTTTGTAAAAGTTTACCCAGACCAAAATCATCAACCCCTGCATTATTCGAAATACAAGTTAAACCATTGACACCCGTTTCTTTTAAAGCATCAATCAATGCTTCTGGAATACCGCATAATCCAAATCCACCGACAGCAAAAGTCTGGTTGTTTGCAACCACATCAGCCAAAGCTTCATGCGCATTCGCTACAACTTTATTCATCGTTTTAACTCTATGTCCTTTAGAATCTTTATTATTAACATTCTGTCATTTATTTGAGAAATTGAATCTTTCAAATGTGTGATGAGTAAAACTCATTAATCTCATCTGGGAGATTGCTCAAAAGAATTTTAAAACTGATGTGCCAATATAATTTCGATAAATTGTGAGGAAATATTCGATAGTTCAAAATCTTTTTTATAAATAATGCCAACAGTAAGACTGACATTGCTATTCTCAATTTCAACCAAGACATTGTTTTCTTTGTCGATATAATTTTGAAAGTGTCGAGGGATAGCACTTACTCCCATGCCCAAAGCAACAAAATGGGATAATGAGCTAATCTGATGACATTCAATTTTTAAATCTAAAATCATATTATTTTGGGAACATTTTTCTTCTACAACATGCCGAATAATCGATGGTTTTTGTAAGGTAATAAATGGATATGAACAGAGTTCATTCCACGTCACGCTTTTACGCTGTGCTAATACATGATCCTTTGGTAACAAAGCCAAAAAATCTTCGTTAAAAAATGGTTTAAAAATTAATTGATCATTCTGCTTAGGCTCAAAACAAATGCCTATTTCAAAAATACCCTCTTGAACTTTTTCTATAATTTTTTCATTGGTAATATCATGAATTGAAAAATTAATATTGGGATGAAACTTGTTAAACTCATTCAGTACAGCAGGTAAAATAGCATGTGTTGCAAAAGGCATCGAAGCAATATTTAATGTCCCACGATGCAATTTAAAACGCTGTTTCACATCCCGTTCCATATCCTCCCAATTGGCTAAAAGTTTTCGAGCAAATGGAATTAGTGAACTTCCTTCAGCCGTAAGATCTACACGGCGTGTATTACGCTTAAAAAGTTTTCCACCCAACTCATCTTCTAAGCTCTTGATGCTTAAACTTAAAGCGGACTGACTTAAACAAAGCTCATTGGCTGCATTGGCATAATTTAATGTCCGGGCAAGAACTAAAAAAGCTTTTAACTGTTTGAGTGTCATATGTCAACCTAAGCGATATGTATAACTATAATACTCCAATCTTGAGCAATTTTTGTCGCAAAATGAGAATTTTGATTATCAATTAAGCGCTAGAATGGTCACTTGAACATCATGAGAAAATTTCATCTATTACGTACATCATTCACCCAATGCGTTATTTTGAGTTTTTGCCTACTGTGTAGAAATGTGTTCATTCATTTTAAATAGAGGAGAAAATCTAGACGTTGATTGTATAAATCAAAGTAAATTTGAAAATCTTGCATATCATCTTAACCATAAAAATATCACTAAATAACCATTTTTCTTTTTAATTATTAATAACGTATTACTTAAAATACGAGCATAATGAATTCCAATTGATTAGTTTTCCATATTAACTCATAAGTATTTTCAAATAATAGCCTTAATTATTTGCATTATAGTTTTAACCATCATTTGGAAATGGATATTCCAATTTGTAGATCGGGACGATTTATAAAAACTAAATTTATTGATGAAAATCAATTTCTCTAGATATCCATTTTATTCGTTTCACTCATTAATATTTATGATTAAGGCAAGCTTGTGGTTATTTACAATAAAAAACCAAGGTGGTCTTGAGCTATATTCTTTAAGGACGGAGTAAAAAATATGTGGGAACTGGGTATAATTTTACTTTCTCTAGGCTTGTTAATGTATACAGCCTATAGAGGATTCTCTGTCATTCTCATGGCACCAATTTGTGCCTTATTAGCCGTCTTGCTGATTAATCCTGCCAATGTTTTACCATTTTATTCTGGCGTATTCATGCCAAAAATGGTTGGTTTTATTAAAGATTATTTCCTTGTTTTTTTACTCGGAGCGATTTTCGGTAAAGTCGTTGAAATGTCTGGGATTGCCGAATCTATTGCCAAAACTATTGTCAAACTGATTGGCTCTAAAAATGCCATGCTGACTGTTGTACTTCTTGGTGCAATTTTAACGTATAGCGGTGTCAGTTTATTTGTCGTAGTTTTCGCAGTCTATCCATTTGCCAACCAACTGTTTAGACAAGCAAATATTCCTAAGCGTTTGATTCCAGGAACAATCGCTCTTGGGGCATTCTCATTCACGATGGATGCTTTACCAGGTACGCCACAAATTCAGAATGTTATTCCAACCACATTTTTTGGAACAAACATTTATGCCGCTCCTTTCTTAGGAATTATCGGCGCAATCTTTGTTTTAGGTGTAGGCTTAAGTTATTTGGAATGGCGCCGTCGTGTTGCCGCTCGAAATGGTGATGGCTTTGCATCTGGTATCACATTAACAGAAGCTGAACTTAAACAATTCGAGAATCAATCTCTACAGCAGGATAATGGTTCTGGTCTACGTCAGTTTATGGCGTTCGTCCCATTAGTTTTAGTCGCAGTAACCAATAAATACTTATCTACAGCAATTAAAGATTGGTATCCGAATGGCTTTGATTTTAATGCAATTGGGCTGGCAAACTATACTGTGGATGTAGCAAAAACATCTGCAATTTGGGCCGTAGGTTTAGCATTAATCGTTGGAATTATTACTGCGATCATGTTTGATTATCGTCGTGTATCGACCAGTTTTAAAGAAGGCGTAAATGCCAGTATTGGTGGATCATTATTGGCAGTTATGAACACGGCTTCTGAGTACGGTTTTGGTGCAATCATTGCTGCGTTACCAGGTTTTGCGGTGATCAGCCATGCATTAGGACATACATTTACCAACCCATTGGTCAATGGAGCAGTCACCACAACCGTTTTAGCAGGGATTACAGGTTCTGCTTCAGGTGGTATGAGTATTGCCCTAAGTGCAATGGCTGACCAATACAATCTAGCAATTGCAGCCATGGGCATTCCTCCTGAAGTCATGCATCGTATTGTTGCAATGGCATCAGGTGGTATGGATACCCTACCGCATAACGGTGCTGTAATTACCTTACTTGCAGTAACAGGGCTGACCCACAAGCAGTCTTATAAAGACATTTTTGCCATCACCATCATTAAAACTGTTGCCGTATTCGTCGCAATTGCAGCATTTACATGGTTTGGTATTGTCTAAGTTTATATTCTAGAAAAACACAGGGAGTAAATAATGAGCCAACTTCTCAACGGTAAAGTCGCATTCATCACAGGTTCAGCAAGTGGTATTGGGCTTGAAATTGCCAAAAAATTTGCCCATGAAGGCGCAAAAGTTGTCATTTCAGATATGAATGCTGAAAAATGTAATGAAGCGGTTTTAGCATTAACTGCTGAAGGATTTGAAGCCTTATCTGCACCCTGTGATGTTTCTAATGAAGATGCTTATGCAGCTTCAATTCAACTCGCACATACACGTTTTGGGCGTTTGGATATTTTAATTAATAATGCAGGTTTTCAGTATGTTGCATCTATTGAAGAGTTTCCAACCGAAATTTATCAAAAATTATTAAATGTCATGTTAGTGGGCTCATTTATTGGCATTAAACACGCTTTTCCAATTATGAAAACCCAAAAATATGGTCGTATTATCAATATGGCTTCGATCAATGGGCTAATCGGTTTTGCAGGAAAAGCGGGCTATAACAGTGCTAAACATGGCGTGATTGGTTTGACTAAAGTGGCGGCTTTAGAATGTGCACGTGATGGCATTACAGTCAATGCGCTCTGCCCAGGCTATGTTGATACACCATTGGTTCGTGGTCAAATTAAAGATTTGGCAAAAACACGTAACGTCAGTGAAACAAGCGCGCTTGAAGATGTCATTTTAGCCATGGTGCCACAAAAACGTTTACTCAATGTTGAAGAAATTGCTGATTATGCAATTTTCTTAGCCAGTGAAAAAGCTGCTGGTGTAACGGGTCAAGCCGTTGTCATGGATGGTGGATACACCGCTCAATAATATTCCTTCATCATTTAAATATGCATGATGACATAAAAGTTTGATGTTCTTTTAGAACATCTAACAACACTTAAAAATCCAAAGGATTATTCATCGCTGATATATAAATCGTCATCTGACGAAATTCATCAGCTTTGGTTTAGGGGGGATATCTCCCTCCCCCCGTTTTTTAATATTTTCTGATTAAAAATTAAAATTTCTGAGTTCGCTCCGTAATCAAATTCGCCCTGACATTCCTACTTTATTAAAGGAAATAAATACATGAAACAAGTGAATAAAGTTGCCATTATTGGTACTGGTCTGATTGGTGCAAGTTGGACAGCTTTCTTTTTAAATAAAGGATTTCAGGTCAATGCTTTTGACCCTGCGCCTGATGCAGAAGTTAATTTAAACAATAGAGTGCGCACGTATTTACTCGATCTATTTGAGTTAAATGAAGAAAAAAATACATCATCTGATGCTTATATTTCAGATACTTTAAAAAACTTAACTTTTTTTAACCATCTCGCAGATGCAGTAATAGATGCAGATTTTATTCAAGAAAATGGCCCAGAACGAATTGATCTGAAAAAAGACTTATATACTCAACTCACTCAAAACTGCCCTAAAGATACTATTATTGCCTCAAGTTCGTCGGGTTTAAAAATTTCAGATATTCAAAATGATTGTTTATATCCTGAAAGAATTGTACTTGGTCACCCTTTTAATCCACCACACCTATTGCCCCTTGTTGAAATTATTGGCGGGGAAAAAACTGAGCAAAACTATATCCAAGATGCGTTTGAATTTTATAAATTATTGGGGAAAAAACCCATTTTAATTCAAAAAGAAGTCAAAGGTCATGTTGCGAATCGCTTACAGTCTGCAATTTGGAGAGAAGCTTTTTATTTGGTTTCTGAAGGTGTTTGTAGTGCTGAAGATATCGATACTGCCATTACCAATGGACCAGGATTACGTTGGGCAATATTCGGTCCATATTTAAATATGCAGTTGGCAAATCAACATGGATTTACCGCAGCAATGCATCATTTAGGTGAGCCAATGTCTGAATGGTGGGCGGACATGAAACCGTATACTTTATCTGAAGAAAAAATTGATATGCTCAATGCGGAAACTCAAAAATTCATTCAAAAACTTGGAGATAAAAATCTCCAAACACTTCGTGATCAAGCTTTAATTAAAACCTTGAAAATGCGCAAAGCATTAGATTTACCTTAAGTTAAGGTAATACAAATTAAATAAACCTGAATTAGACCTAAAAATACGTAAAAAAAAGCCTTAACACCTATAACATATTGGTTAATAATACAAAACTTTTTAGGGTAAGGCTTTTTTTCATAGATAATATTACCGAATGCTTTTGTATTTCGGATAATTTCTGCAAAAAATTTAATGAATCTTTAAATAAGGCTTTAACCCTAGATCAAAAAATATGATTAATTCTTCCTTTTAGGAAATCAGCTTTTTCTTGGCTATAATCACTTAACCCCTTCACGCAGGAACATGAACAATAAACCTATTCAATCCGAAGAAGAAAGACAATTACTTTCCAGAAGAGGACTGATAGAAACTGCGAATGATCAGCTGCAAAATTTTCAATTTCCTGAGTAAATATGCGCTCATTAATTCATGTCCTCAATATTTTCAATATCTATTCTATGACATTATCGACCTTTAAAATTCGGCTCATCTTTCATCATAAATGCACGTGCACCTTCAAAGAAATCTTCCGTCTGCCCTGCAATACACTGTAATTCCTGTTCGACTCTTAATTGTTCTGTAAAATCATTTTGCATCGTAACTTGCATGGCTTTTTTAATTAAAGCCAAACTCACAGTCGCCTGCTTAGCCAAATGAGTTGCGAGTTTTTCAACTTCATTCTTTAACTCATCATCTTCAACAACTTTATAAATCATACCCAATCGTTCAGCTTCATCTGCGCTAATTTTTTCCGCAGTCAGCATCAATGCTTTCGCTTTTGCATAACCAATGAGCCGTGGCAAATACCATGTGATTCCTCCATCAGGAATTAAGCCAATTTTACTAAAGATTTGAGCAAATGCCGCAGATTTCCCTGCAATAGTAATGTCTGCTAATAACGGTAAACTTGCACCAATACCAGCTGCAATTCCATTAACAGAACAGATAATAATCTTAGGTATTTCAGTGATCAGTTTTAAAATCGGATTAAAATGTTTTTCCAGCACTTTGCCTAAATCAAGCGGCATTTCTACAGTATTGAATAATTCAGGTTTCATTTCCATCCCTGTACAAAATGCCCGTCCAGTCCCTGCCAGTACGATCACTTTGACTTCAGGATTATCTTTCCAAAGGGTCAGAACATCGGTTAACTCTTTACAAGCCGCAGCGTTCAAACTGCCATATTGCTTTGGACGGTTTAATGTTACATAACCAACACCTTGTTTCTGTTCAACCAATAAGTATTCATAATCCATTATTCATTTCCCTTTCGTAACATATTATTTTGTTTATTTTATATAACTATTCGAGTTTACGAGATTCACTTCTATTTTCATTGACCATTTCTATCAATTACTTAGGATTAAACTTCAATTTATGTATGCTTTTTGTTCCCATAATACTTTTTATTTTGTGAAAAAAAGTACAGGTTCAAGCCCTGTATAACTATTTAATATATTGATATTTATTTAAATTTATAAATTCATCATTTGAATATACATAAGCTTATTTAGCTTTAGTAGAAGTCATTAACTCTACTATTTATTCATATATTTTTACTGGGTTTTATTCAATTCATATTCACGTTATGATCATTCAATATGATTATTTTATGTCTTTAGAAAAGTTTCACACACATTCAAAACTGAGTAAAAATAAGGAAAATACTATGACTTATCAAAATATTCTCGTTCCTGTTGATGGTTCAGAAACAGCTTTAAATGTTGTAAAACATGCTGCTGAATTAGCTAAGGCATTCAATAGTAAAGTAACCGTGGTTCAAGTCATGACTTTAGACCCTTATATTGCTGCTGAATATATTTCCCATGGTCAAAGTAATATGTTAATTGAAAGAGCACGCGGATTTATTCAGGACAATATCAACTCTGCTAAACAACAGTTTTTAGATGAAGGTTTAAATGTAGAAACACGTGTACTTGAAGGTGAAAATATTGCACGTACCATTGCACAAGCCGTAAATGACTTAAAAATTGATTTAGTGATATTAAGTTCACATGGTCGTACAGGTATTCAAAAACTGATTATGGGTAGTGTTGCCCAAAGTTTATTAACTGAGTTACAAATTCCAGTTTTAGTCATTAAATAAAATATGAAAACCCTATTTTTATGATAAATAGGGTTTTTTTATTGAAAAATAATATTGTGCTATGGCAGCCATTGAAATTTTTTTAGATTAATTTTGCCATCAATAACGACTACATTTTCAGATAATAATAATGCACTTTGAATACAGAGACCTTGCTCATCTGTTTTATTTAAACTTATTTTACCTTGTGAATTAATCACCCGATACCAAGGAATATGATTTTCACTATCCAATTGCGCCAAAACACGTCCTACTAAGCGCGCATGTTTAGGTAATCCTGCCAATTTTGCAACTTGCCCATAACTGGCAACCTTGCCCTTTGGAATTTGAATAATCACATTTAATATCAGCTCAGCCAATTCTTTATTCTGTATCATCGTTTGTATTGACCAATAGTGAAGTGCATTATTCATTTTAGGCAAATGTATTTTATTTACTACTATTTTAATCTTAACTTGATAATTCAAAACAACAAGAGTACAGCACTATGAAACGGACTTTCTCTCAACTCCTTATTGCCTCTATGATTGGTTTAGGTACTGTGGCTTCGGTCGCTATAACCACACAAACTCAAGCTGCGCCAGCAATTGATATTCAAAGCGTTTTACAACAAGAACGTGCTTGGGCAGGTATGGAAACCAAACGTATTAAAGTCGGTGATATTGATTGGGCATATAGCGAAGGCGGACAAGCTGGAAAACCTACCCTTCTTCTTGTTCACGGTCTAGCAGGAAGTCGTGACAACTGGAACCGTTTAGCGCGCTATTTAACACCATATTATCATGTGATTATTCCTGATCTTCCTGGTCAAGGTGATAGTAAAGTTCCCAATGATTTTGATTACTCAATTCCAAATTTAACTGAAAAAGTTCGCCGTTTTGCCGAAGCAATTAAAGTAGAAAATGGTGTACATATTGCTGGGCATAGTATGGGTGGGTCTATTGCCCTGCTTTATACCGCACAATATCCTGTAGACACCAAATCTGTGTTTTTAATTGACAGTGCAGGTGTATTTAAATCTGCGAATACACCTTATTTAAAAGATCCAACGACCTTACGTAATATGGTGGTGAATAAAGCTGGTGATTTTGATCGATTGATGAAAATTGCAATGAATATTCCCCCATTCATTCCGAAAGAAATAAAAGATGCTCAAGAGAAACTCATGATCAGCCAATCTGCAAATACATCAAAATTGATTGAGCAGCTGATTGTGATGTCTAAATTATTTACACCGGACTCTTTTGCAATTGCTGCACGCTCAATTGATCAACCTGTATTGATTGCATGGGGTGATAAGGACCAAATTATCAATGTTGAAGCAGCTGCTGAATTGAAAAATCTTTTAAAAAATGCCCAAGGACCTGTGATTTTAAAAGGTGTTGGTCATATGCCAATCTTGGAACAAGAGCAATTATTGGTTAAGCCCTATCTAGATTTTTTAAGTAAGAATTCGAAATAAGTCGTCTTATACAAGCTGACTCAACACATTTTTAAATGAAGCCAGTATTTATACTGGCTTTTTTTCATCTGTGCATTTTCATCCAATATTTTTGAATATGATGCTGTATTGAAATACATCTATTTTACCAAGACATAAAAAAGCACCATTTTTACAAACAGTGCTTTTAAGTTTTTCATTATTTTTTAAATCAAGAGAATCCTAAGATTCTCTTTTTTACTTTTTAGCTCATGGTCTGATTAGTAAAGAAGTTGATGGTTTTTAATCAGCTCATCTAAAGAGGTATCAACATTTTTCAGTGTTAATACATCAGTCGAATTGAAGTGACTTCCTGTACCATCACGGTCAATCGAGATAACTGTATCTTTACCACCTTGAGTGTTGTACACAGTTAACGCTGTAATGAAATGATCAATATTAGATGCATCTACATGTTGCTCACTTAACAAATCAGAAACATCAATCACATCTTGTACGCTATGCTGTGCTGTAGTAGCAGTAGATGGCGTAATAGAGAATCCATTCCAAGTTTCGTGACCATTTCCACCTGTCGCATCGGTATCATTCAATACATTAAATATCAATGTATTGTGATGTGTACTTGTTGATGTAATCGTATCATCAGCAGTTGTACTCGTTACGGAAGTATTGTCTGGAGTAGCTACGGCTGCAGACATAAAGCTTGCTGCTTTAGCGGCTGCGCCAGTTGCATCTGCACTTGGATTACTTGCATTAAATGTATAGCCATTTGCTCCAATTTGAACATTTAGTTGTTCAGTTGAAGTATTACCCCACTGATCTTTTACAGTCACAGTAAATGTATCTGTTTTGCCTAAATGAGAGCTATCCATCAAGCGAACATAATCATAACTTCCGTCTAAATTAATTGTTAAAGTTCCATGTTGCCCAACAATTTTAGTTGATGTTCCAGAAATTACTGCTTTATTACCTTCAGATGCGATTTCAGAACTAACTGAAGAAACACCTATAGTACCTGTATGAATATCATTCCCAATCACATTTCCTGTGACATTTGATAATCCATAATCTGTACTAGATACACTGTTATAAGTATAGTTGCCGCTAACTACAATCCCAGCAAAGTTAAGTGCAGAAGTAATAGCAAATTTATACTCACCACCAGGCAAACTATTAAAAGCAGCAGTAACTGTACCTACGGCAATAAAAAATCCTATCAATAATCCTGCACCACTAACTGTCTGATATTTTTCATATAGACCTGTTGCAGGATTTAATTTATAAGCAACTACATCTAATAATGCACCACCAGCACCGATACCAGTTAATAAATCCGTTGAGAAAGTAAAGGATGAAGTAACACCATCATTAATATGTAATGTAGGTAAGTTTTGAGCTTGTGTGTTATTCAGTACACCAATAACATCGATGATTGACACTGAAAGAGGCCCGCCAGGATATACCGTAGCAACATTCGTTTTCACTGTCCCGTCAATCGTTGCAAGATTATTAATACCAACTAAATCTACAATTTGAACGACTTGCGATGATACCGCAGATGCATTTTGTGCTGCATCAATGACACGCGTTTGGAATGTTACATTACCAGTTGCAAGTGTTGCAGGTATTGGTGCTGTCCAATTTGTTCCATTTACATTTGCATCAATCCAATTCACACCATCTCTAGAAACTTGTACTTTATCACCCACAGCTAAAATGTTCGTGATTGTACCATTCACTGTTAGCGTATGATCTGTAGTGACCCAATCACCTATATTACCCGTATCATCACTTATACCTGTAATCTTCGATGTTACAGTTGGAGCAGTCGTATCAACAGTTAATGTCAATGCACCACTTTGTGCTGTCTCTACACCCGAATTAACAAGCGAATAAGTCAAATTATGCGTACCCGTCACAAGCGGTGTAGTTGGAGTCAACGTATTATCTACCGCGTTATAAGTAGCAGGAACATTTACACCATCAACATAAAGTTTCGCTGTTTGACCACTTGAAAGCGTCGGAATCACTAAACTAGGCGTTGTATCATTCGTAGATGTTCCAGTAACGAAAGTTCCCTGACCTGGATCAACATTATCAACATATGAAGTTGGTGTAGTTAAAGGTATAGCTTTAGTAGCAACATTGCTCTTATTACCGGCTAAATCTGTTGCAGTTGCAGTTACAGTCTGACCATTAGTAAGACCAGGATTTGGAACTGACCACACACCTGAAGCATTTGACACCACTGTCTGACCGAAAGCACCGTACATCACTGTAATCGACGTAAATGGATTTGATGTTCCTGTGATAGGCGCTGTTGCTGACAAATCGTTAAGGGTAATAAATGGAGCTGTCTGATCAATAACAATCGGATCGTGACTATCAATTGACTCAATACCAGCACGGTTGACTACACGAGTCTGCAATGTACCACGATCATAAACACCTTCTGGTAATGTAAATGACGTTTGACCCGTTATATTTATCCAGCTTTGACCAGCATCTATTGAGTATTCAAATAGCACAATATCTGAATCAATATTGGAAACATTCACCTTACCATTATTACTAATGCCGTCTTGACTACCTGTACCAGAGTCAACAGCTAATTGTAAGAATGGAGTAGCAATACTATTATCAAATACAATTTGACTTGTATTTGAATAAACAGCACTTGTATTGCCTGCTAAATCTGTTTGACGGACTTGTATTTTATTTGGAGCATAAGTCGTATTCGCAGTTGCAGAGAAAGAATCACCTGCACCTACCGACCATGTAGTACCTCCATCTAAGCTATATTCCCATTTTGCATTACTTTCAATACCTGAGACTTTGATATTTTCATAATCCCATGTGATGTTATCGCTGTTACTCACACCATAATCATTAATAGCAAAACTTGGTTTAACAACAGTTAAATCTACAGTGGTTGCTGGAAGTACACTATTTGAACTTACATTACCTGCAGCATCTATTTGTTGAACCAGTACTTTATTCGATCCATATACACCTTCTGGTAATGTAAAGCTTGTTCCTATACCAGTCGTCCATGAATTACCACCATCTACACTGTATTTCCAAGTTGCACCTGACTCTAGACCGCTGACTTTCACTACACCATCATTGGTATAGTTATCTGTGTTACTCGTACCTGAATCATTATTAAGCTTTAATGTAGGAGCAAGCGCCGATACATCACCTACAGATTCTGTCGCATTTGTAACATTACCTGCCAAATCTCGAACAGTCGCTGTGACAGTTTGACCTTCGGTGAGACCACTTGGATTTACAACACTCCATTTACCATCTGTACCGACAAGCGCTGGCACATTTGTTCCATTTGGGAATGTCACTGTTACAGTTGCACCAATTTCATTAGAAATACCAGTGATTACTGTAAATGGACCTAGGATTGGATTGATATCTAAAGTCGGTGGCGTTTTATCAATAACAATCGGATCGTGACTATCAATTGACTCAATGCCAGCACGGTTGACTACACGAGTCTGCAATGTACCGCGATCATAAACACCTTCTGGTAATGTAAATGACGTTTGACCCGTTATATTTATCCAGCTTTGACCAGCATCTATTGAGTATTCAAATAGCACAATATCTGAATCAATATTGGAAACATTCACCTTACCATTATTACTAATGCCGTCTTGATTACCTGTACCAGAGTCAACAGCTAATTGTAAGAATGGAGTAGCAATACTATTATCAAATACAATTTGACTTGTATTTGAATAAACAGCACTTGTATTGCCTGCTAAATCTGTTTGACGGACTTGTATTTTATTTGGAGCATAAGTCGTATTCGCAGTTGCAGAGAAAGAATCACCTGCACCTACCGACCATGTAGTACCTCCATCTAAGCTATATTCCCATTTTGCATTACTTTCAATACCTGAGACTTTGATATTTTCATAATCCCATGTGATGTTATCGCTGTTACTCACACCATAATCATTAATAGCAAAACTTGGTTTAACAACAGTTAAATCTACAGTGGTTGCTGGAAGTGCACTATTTGAACTTACATTACCTGCAGCATCTATTTGTTGAACCAGTACTTTATTCGATCCATATACACCTTCTGGTAATGTAAAGCTTGTTCCTATACCAGTCGTCCATGAATTACCACCATCTACACTGTATTTCCAAGTTGCACCTGACTCTAGACCGCTGACTTTCACTACACCATCATTGGTATAGTTATCTGTGTTACTCGTACCTGAATCATTATTAAGCTTTAATGTAGGAGCAAGCGCTGATACATCACCTATAGATTCTGTCGCATTTGTAACATTACCTGCCAAATCTCGAACAGTCGCTGTGACAGTTTGACCTTCCACTAGATTTCCTGGATTTGCAACCGTCCACGTACCATCTGTACCCACAGTCGCCGTTGCAGTCGTACCATTTGGATAGGTCACCGTCACCACAGCACCGATTTCATCCGAAATACCAGCAATAGCACCTGGACCTGAAATTGGATTGATGTCCAAGCTCGGCGCAGTCACGTCTGGGCTGACTGTTTCTGTTGCTGTCGCTGTGTTACCACTTGGATCAGTAACGGTTGCAGTCACGATACCGCCATCGACTAAGTTGCCTGGATTTGCAACCGTCCACGTACCATCTGTACCCACAGTCGCTGTTGCAGTCGTACCATTTGGATAGGTCACCGTCACTACAGCACCGATTTCATCCGATGTACCGCTGATTGGTGTGCTGCTGTCTGCTTCGATTGGATTGATGTCCAAGCTCGGCGCAGTCACGTCTGGGCTGACTGTTTCTGTTGCTGTCGCTGTGTTACCACTTGGATCAGTAACGGTTGCAGTCA
>NZ_JBIMDK010000020.1:0-66877 GCF_048552595.1 Acinetobacter psychrotolerans
TCTCATTCGAAATCTTAACAACCCAACCAAGCTATTGATTTATCAGAAGTTTTATTTAACATCACCGCCGATGGATGTGCATTCTACAGCATTTCATACCCAGCACAACCCCTTTTTTAACTTATTTTATAAATAACAGTTCGTCTGTTTATTTATTCTACAAATTAACCATTATTTTTATTAAATTACTTAAAATTTGAACTATTTATATTTGTTTTTTTTCTTTAAACTGTTTTTAACAATCCAATCAATATTACTTTAATTCGAATATGGCCTATTTTATAAATAGAAAAACTTTATGTTTAGGGATCTTGCTTTCATTTAGCAACTATTCCCCTGCCAACTCGCCACATAATATTTTCATGATGACATTGTCAATTTTAAGTTATGCAAAATGGAACACCCCCAACCCTCTACTATGTGTAGTTGAGAATCCAAACTATACAACTCAATTCAATCATTATATTAAAAATACAAAATCTTCTTTTACCGCATCGCTCATTCATTCAAGTGAATTAAGAACTCGTGAATGTGATGCCGTGTTTTTTTCCAACACAACAGCATCTACAGAACAGACGTTAATTAATACGTCGCTCAACCCCTCTATTTTGTCTTTTAGTTCTAATAATAATGAATGTGAAATAGGAAGCGCTTTTTGCTTATCAACAAATAAGGCTGGGAATACAATTTTTAAAGTGAATTTAGATAGTTTGGCACAATCAAAAATCCACATTGATCCGCGTGTTTTATTACTTGCAAAGAACTCGGATTAAAGTAATGATTAAAAAACTATTCAAATCGACATCATTACAAGCTTTATTCCGTAAATCTCAGTTTACAATTTTTGCGATTACCTTATTCATCTGCACATCTACTTTTGTAACGATTTCCGTTTTTACAGTTGAATCTTATGCCAAGCAAAATCTAATATTAATCAGTCGCACAGTCTCCGAACGCATTCAACCCGCTTTGGTATTCTCAGATAAAATTGCGATGGCGCAAATTATTAATGAATATACATTCCAACACTCTGTCCGCTTGATTCAGGTTTATGATGCTCAAGGAAATCTGGTTGCAGAAAGTTTAAAAAATGTAGAGCATTATTCTTATATTCAGAATATTTTTGATCATATATTCCTAAAAGATGCAATCAATCTAACTGTTCAACACCAAGGGCAAACCGTTGGTCGTGTAGTACTGTATGGGAGCTCCTATGAAATTCTCTTGTTTATCTTTAAAATCTTCCTTGGGTTAGCATTTGGAATGCTCTTTATGGCATTCGCACTATTATGGTCTGTAAATTTAACTTATCGCCATATCATGCATTCATTCACACCACTGGTTCAAATCGCACAACTTCTTCGCAGCCAAAAAGCATATAACTTAAGATTTCCAAAGAACGATATCAAAGAATTCCAAGAGTTAAATGGAGCTTTTAACCAATTATTAGATGAAATCCAGTCTTGGCATACACACCTTCAAAAAGAAAATGTCGAACTCTCATATCAAGTTCAACATGATGATTTAACTCAACTTCCTAATCGTAATTATTTCTATCAAGTTTTGTGTAATTTATTTGATGATGTTAAACATCGTGAAAATCTAGCATTACTATTTATTGATAACAACAACTTCAAAGCAATCAACGATAAGTACGGACATTTAGTCGGTGATGCAGTACTTAAGGAAATGGCGCAACGATTACACGACCATATTCGCCAAGATGATTTCGTTGCACGTCTTGCAGGTGATGAGTTTGCAATTATTTTACGTTCAGTGTCTAAAGTTGAGCATCTGATTTCAATTGCAGAGAACTTACTTAAATGTTGTGAAGACCCTCTAATCTATAAAGATCAGAAAATATCTTTTAGTTTCAGTATTGGTATCGCAATTTCAAGCCAAGCATCCAACCCAGAAGATTTTATTTCTCAAGCTGATCAAGCCATGTATAAAGCAAAATCTCTACAACACCACTGGTACATTTATCACTCATAATCATTAATGTAGGTTTTTTATGACATTTAAAAATACACAACTGACCATTATTGCAGTTTTTTGTTTAATGCTGACAGGCTGCATGAATTTAGGCGGCCTAAGCTACAAGCAAGCTCATTTTGTAAAAAGTGAAGGCTTTACACTTACTGATGAAGGCTGGAGTCTCGGCTTACCTGAGCGATTATTGTTTGGCTTTAATGAATCTAATATAAAACCTGAACATCAATCTGAATTGGCTCGTTTAGCAACACAGTTAAACAAATACCACTTAGACAAACTGAAAGTTGTGGGTCATACAGATAATGTTGGTAATCCTGATTACAATCTAAAGTTATCTAAAGTTCGTGCCGAGGCTGTTGCAGATATATTTGTTTCACAAAAATTCGATCCAAAAAACATTCTAGTGATAGGTAAAGGTGCAGCACAACCCATTAAACCCAATGATACTGAAGCACATAAAGCTGAAAATCGTCGCGTGGCTGTGATTATTATTCCTTAATTTTTTAGAACAAAGCATGTATTTTTAAAGGTCTCTTCGGAGATCTTTTTCTTTTTATATTCATTATAAATTTTAGGCATAAAAAAACCGCATTTAAGCGGATAATTTATATTTAAGACTTGAGCAATCAGTTTCAAACTTAAATTGGTCGGAACAGTAGGATTCGAACCTACGACCCCCTGGTCCCAAACCAGGTGCGCTACCAGACTGCGCCATGCTCCGAGTGGGGTGGATGAAGGGGCTCGAACCCTCGACAACCGGAATCACAATCCGGGGCTCTACCAACTGAGCTACAACCACCATAAAAAATTTCAGGATCTATAACATCAAGCAACATATGGTGCGCCTGACAGGATTCGAACCTGTGGCCATCCGCTTAGAAGGCGGATGCTCTATCCAACTGAGCTACAGGCGCATGAACAATGACACTAAATATCATAAATTCCTTTGCCTTGAAGAATTGGTCGGAACAGTAGGATTCGAACCTACGACCCCCTGGTCCCAAACCAGGTGCGCTACCAGACTGCGCCATGCTCCGTTCATCTCAGCTTTTGCATCACACATCGTGTGGTACGGTGTGCATTCTAGGCGTGACGCCCGAAGACGTCAACACCTATTGTAAAAAAAAGTTAAAAAAACCAGTCAAATGTATATTAATCAAGCATCTCAGCTGTTTTTTATACAAATTTAACGTTTTAATTGTGCGCTAAAGTTTAACATCCGATCTAAAGGCAATTTTGCCCGTTCTGCAAGTGTTGCATCTACGAATATTTCTTGATCACCTTTTTGTAAAACATCTAAAATACCATCCAACTCATTCATTGCCATCCATGGACAGTGCGCACATGAGCGACACGTCGCCCCTTCACCTGCTGTTGGCGCTGCAATGAGGGTTTTATGTGGTACTGCTTGTTGCATTTTGTAAAAAATGCCACGATCAGTTGCCACAATCAATGTTTGGTTGGGTAGTGTTTGTGCCGCTTTAATTAATTGAGATGTACTTCCCACTGCATCTGCAACATCAATAACAGATTCTGGCGACTCAGGATGTACCAATACTGCTGCATCTGGATACAAGGCTTTCATATTGTCAATGCCACGTGAGCGAAACTCTTCATGCACAATGCAAGAACCATCCCACAACAACATATCTGCGCCAGTTTTCTTTTGAATATAACGGCCTAAGTGCTGGTCTGGTGCCCAAATAATTTTTTCGCCTAAACCATCTAAATGCTCGACAATTTCAACGGCACAACTTGACGTCACCACCCAATCTGCACGTGCTTTTACAGCAGCAGAGGTATTGGCATAAACCACAACTGTGTAGTCTGGGTGCGCATCACAGAATGCTGTAAACTCATCTACTGGACAGCCAATATCTAATGAACAGGTCGCTTCTAATGTCGGCATTAATACTGTTTTTTCAGGAGAAAGAATCTTTGATGTCTCCCCCATAAACTTTACACCTGCCACAACCAAGGTAGTTGCCTCATGATCACGCCCAAAACGCGCCATTTCCAATGAGTCCGAAATGCAACCACCTGTCGCTTCCGCAAGCTCTTGCACTTCTGGATCGCAATAATAATGCGCCACTAACACAGCATTACGCTTTTGTAATTCTGCTTTAATTTGTTCAAACTTCTGCTGTTTCAGCTCAGGACTTAAAGTTTTGTCCTTTGGCTCACCTAAACGATCTAAATGCGCTTGCACAATCGATTTTGCTTCGTTGGCAATTAAGTTATTCGCATCATTCATAAAAGGTCTTCTCTTTCCTTGGCGCTGGCGTCATGCGAGCATTGATACACTTGTGAATTCATTGT
This sequence comes from Acinetobacter psychrotolerans, assembly GCF_048552595.1. Lineage (NCBI taxonomy): Bacteria > Pseudomonadati > Pseudomonadota > Gammaproteobacteria > Moraxellales > Moraxellaceae > Acinetobacter > Acinetobacter psychrotolerans. The sequence continues at coordinate 4,315 of NZ_JBIMDK010000020.1, forward strand.
ACTTTCTACTGCACACAAATCCACCACTAAAAATATTTTGTTATAAAAAAACCTCACGAGTGAGGCTTTTTAAAATATTTAAATTACGAACGATAATCTGCATTAATCTTGACATAATCATAGGATAAATCACAAGTATAAACTGTGTCTTTGGCTTGACCACGACCTAGATCTACTCGAATCGTCATTTCTGTCTGCGACATCACACGTGAACCGGCCTCTTCAGTATAGTCTTCTGCTGCACCACCATCTTTACAGATTTGCACATCATCTAGCCAAACTTGGATCTTCTCTACATCTAAATCTTTTACACCTGCATAGCCAATTGCGGCAAGGATACGCCCCCAGTTTGGATCTGATGCAAAAATTGCAGTTTTAACTAACGGTGAATGCGAAATACTATAGGCAATATCACAACATTCTTGTATATCATTTCCGCCCTCAACAGCAACGGTAATAAATTTGGTTGCGCCTTCACCATCACGAATAATCAATTGTGCTAAACGTTTCATCACACGGGATAAAACATCCAATACAACAGTATAACGTGCATCATTCTCAGAGGTGATTTCTATACCACCCGCCTGCCCTGTTGCCGCAAAAATGCATGAATCATTGGTTGATGTGTCACCATCTACCGTAATACGATTAAATGATTGATCTGCACTTATTTTTAGCATTTTCTGAACAAGATTTCGTGCAATTGGAGCATCTGTTGCAACAAAGCTCAACATGGTCGCCATATTCGGACGGATCATGCCTGCGCCTTTAGAAATACCCGTCATGGTATAAGTGATACCATCGAATTCGAATTGTTCTGATGCACCTTTTGGTGTCGTATCTGTGGTCATGATACCAGTCGCAGCATCAAGCCAAGAATCATCACTCAAACTATCTAAAGCAGGTTGTAAACCTTGTGTTAAACGTTCAATTGGAAGTTGTTCGCCAATGACACCTGTGGAAAATGGTAAAATTTCAAAAGGTTCAACTTGAGCCAATTCTGCAAGCTTAAAACACGTTATTTGGGCATTTTCCATACCCAACTTACCTGTACCTGCATTTGCATTGCCTGTATTGATAATCAGATAACGTGGATTCCCCATTTCCAAATGCTTTTTAGACACATGAACTGGTGCTGCACAGAATGCATTTTGCGTAAAAACACCTGCAACTTGCGTATCTTGTGCAAATTCAAAAACAACTAAATCTCGTCGATTTGGATAACGGACATACGCCTCTGCAGAGCCAACTTTTACACCTTGCACCACATGCATATGCGGCATAGACACGTCACCAACAGCCATTTTTAAATGTCCAAGCTTAATCAAGAAAAACACAGCTTATTAGAAAACTAAAAAAAAATCGAGCTTAATAAAATGCTTATTTATTTTTACTATAAGAAATGATGTTTGATTTGAATATAAAATTGAAAAAGCCAGTAAAACGTACTGGCTTTTTCAATTTTCATTGTGAATTTCTAAGTATTCTCAATGATTTTTAAATGAATGCGCATTTAGAATTTAAGTATTATTAAATCAAACCTTATTGTGCAGGTGATACTGCCGTAGTGTCTACAACCAACAATGCTTGTTTTACTTTTTCTTGGCTGCCGACAGATAAAGCAGGATTTGAAGCAACAACACGATTAATTGTTGCAGGTGTTACCGCAGCAATTGCAGCCGTTTTAAGGATAATTGGGCGACCACCTGTATCTCCCAAAGTATAACGAATACCCGTACGTGGGCTAATCACGGTAGTTGTTTCATTTTTTACTTCAGTTTGTGCAGTCGTCGCACCTGTTGCTGCTTGAACTTTTGCTACCGTCGTGGTTTGTGGTGCGGTATCTGCAATTGCCAATACTGGAATTGCCAAAATTACAGCAAATAAAGGTTTTAATAATTTTTTCATTGTCTTTCCACTGATATATCCAATTCAGCAAGTTAATAGCATTTAATTGGCATTCCTGCAATCAAAATTAACTCACTGCAATAACTTGTAAAAAAAGCAGAACAATTGTTCTGCTTTTTATCAATTTTCAATGTTGCATTAAATTAAATTTTACCGTGACATTGTTTGTATTTCAGACCTGAACCACATGGACAAGGTGCATTACGGCTTTCTGGTGCAGCAATAACATCATCATTTGCAAATTTTGCATCGACAATGACATCATTTACATTACCTGTTAAACCATCTATTTCATCATGTGCGAAGTTTAAACGCATAGACTCAGCTTGGGCATGTTGTTGAGCTTCCATTTCTGCAAGCTCTTCAGGTGTTGGAATGTGAATACGTGAAATATCCGTTACAACGTCAGACTTAATCACACCTAGCATATTTACAAATAAGTTAAATGCTTCTTTCTTATATTCTTGCTCAGGATTCTTTTGTGCATAACCACGTAAATGAATACCTTGACGTAAATAATCCATTGCAGCCAAGTGATCTTTCCAATGACGATCCAATGAACCGAGCATGAAATGACGCTCTAAAGTTGCTGCACTTTCATCGCCCATTTGTTCACGGCGACTACGGTAACGCGCAATGATATCATCAGAAATACGCTCTACCAATGCTTCTTCATCTAGACGACGATCATCTTCCAACCATTTATTGATCGGTAGATCGACACTAAAATCTTCTCTTAATGCATTTTCTAAGCCGTTAATATCCCATTGATCATGAATAGATTCTGGTGGAATATAATTTTCGATTAAACCTTTCACGACTTCACGATGCATTACTTCGATGTAATCTTGAAGTGTATTTTCTTGAAGAATCTCATCACGTTGAGAATAAATAATTTTACGTTGTTCATTATTTACATCATCGTATTTCAATAAGTTCTTACGAATATCAAAGTTACGCGCTTCTACTTTACGTTGTGCATTTTCAATTGAACGTGACACCATTTTGTGTTCAATGGCTTCATTTTCCTGCAAGCCCATTGCACGCATCATGCCGACAACACGATCACCTGCGAAAATACGCATCAAATCATCTTCTAAAGACAAGAAAAAGCGTGAGACACCTGGATCACCTTGACGACCTGAACGACCACGTAATTGGTTGTCAATACGACGAGATTCATGACGTTCAGAACCAATGATGTGTAAACCACCAGAACTGATCACCATTTCATTACTTTGTTCCCATTCCGCTTTTAGACGTGCTTCATCTTCCGCAGTATGGTTTTCAATTTTTCCAAGTTTCGCTTTCCAGTTACCACCCAACAGAATGTCTGTACCACGACCTGCCATATTGGTTGCAATGGTGACTGCACGTGGCGAGCCTGCTTGCGCAATAATATCCGCTTCACGCTCATGTTGTTTGGCGTTCAAAACTTCGTGTTCAATACCTGCTTCTTTCAATTTATCTGAAAGAATCTCTGAAGCTTCAATGGTCGCTGTACCAATCAAAATAGGCGCAACACCCGCTTCATGAATTTTTTGAATTTCTTCAATAATAGCGTTGTATTTACCTTGACGGTTTAAATAGATTAAATCGTTCTGGTCATTACGAATCATTGGACGGTGAGTTGGAATAAGTACCACATCCAAACCATAAATTTCGTTCATTTCCGCCGCTTCAGTATCAGCAGTACCTGTCATACCTGAAAGCTTTTTGTATAAACGGAAATAGTTCTGGAATGTTGTTGTCGCTAAAGTTTGGTTTTCAGGTTGAACTTCTAAGCCTTCTTTTGCTTCTACAGCTTGATGCAAACCTTCTGACCAACGACGACCAGGCATAGTACGACCTGTGTTTTCATCGACAATGACCACTTCATCATCATGCACAATATAATGAACATTGCGTTGATATAAGAAACGTGCACGAATTGCAGCAGACACATGGTGTACAAGATTTAGATTAGATGGTGAATATAAGCTTTCACCTTCCGCCAATAAACCCATTTGAATAAGTTCTTGCTCTACAGTCTCATAACCAAATTCTGTCATTTCAACTTGACGTTGCTTTTCATCAATCCAGAAATGACCACCGTCTGCGACTTTTTCTTCTTTTTGAGCTTTCAACTTAGGTGGAATATCATTAATTGCCACATAAAGTTGGGATGAATCATCACTTTGACCAGAAATAATCAACGGGGTACGTGCTTCATCGATCAAGATCGAATCGACCTCATCGATAATCGCATAAACTAGACCACGTTGCTTTTTCTCTGCCATAGAGAAAACCATGTTGTCACGTAAGTAGTCAAAACCAAATTCGTTGTTGGTACCGTAAGTGATGTCATCGCGATAAGCTTCTGCTTTTTCGACGGGTGATTGCATAGAATAAATCACACCAACGGTTAAACCTAAAAACTCATATAACGGGCGGTTTAACTCAGCATCACGTTGTGCCAAATAATCGTTCACAGTAATAACGTGAACGCCTTGCTCACTAATTGCATTTAGGTAAACGGCTAAAGTACCCATGAGGGTTTTACCTTCACCTGTACGCATTTCTGCAACTTTACCTTCATGCAACGTAATACCACCAATGAGCTGAACGTCATAGTGACGCATGCCCATTACACGCTTTGCTGCTTCACGACATACAGCAAAAGCTTCTGGCAATAATTTGTCTAGGTTTTCACCTTTCTTATATCGTTGTTTGAATTCTTCGGTTTTCGCAGATAAGTCTGCATCACTTAAGGCAGATATCGTCGGCTCGAGCGCATTGATCTTATCGACAACTTTACGCATACGTTTGAGTTCGCGCTCATTTTTTGTACCGAAGATACCTCCGATCAGACTTGCCAACATGAATAAACTCTCTAAATTGAAGGATAAGCAACTTTTCATCAATGAAAAGTTCGCAGTCCTTCTGCTGTCAAAATAATTTTTTCTCAGACGATATTATGGTGCTAGAAATTTGAAGTACAAGGGTTTTACACAAAACCAATTAAAAAAATCTCACACCTTGTTCTAGCGTATATCAACCAAGGCGCATTAATGTAGCAAATTTGATCGTTATTTACAGCGATGTTCAGGTCATTTTCAAAAATTTTTAGCATGATTCCATTATTAATAGCTATTTTTTTCATAAACAAATGCAAAAACACTATTTTTAATTATAAAAAAACTAAGAGATAGTCATTACTACGAGCTAATGATTGAATACTTTTTTAAATATTGAGGGTTTTACAATGACTTTACGATTAGGTGACATTGCGCCCGATTTCGAACAGGAATCGAGTGAGGGAACAATAAAGTTTTATGATTTCTTAGGTGATCATTGGGGCATTCTATTTTCTCATCCAGCAGATTACACACCTGTATGTACGACTGAACTTGGCTATACTGCGAAACTTAAAGGTGAATTTGAACAACGTGGTGTCAAAGCTATTGCACTTTCTGTAGATGATGTTGAATCACATAAAGGGTGGATTAAAGACATTAATGAAACACAAAATACCCAAGTGAATTTTCCAATCCTTGCAGATAAAGACCGTAAAGTTTCCACACTGTATGACTTCATTCACCCAAATGCCAGTCAAACGCTGACGGTAAGATCTTTAGTGATTATTGATCCAGATAAAAAAATTCGTTTAATTATCACTTACCCTGCATCTACAGGACGTAATTTCAAAGAAATTTTACGTGTAATCGACTCACTTCAATTAACCGACAACTACAAAGTAGCAACACCTGCAAATTGGCAAGATGGCGAAGATGTGGTGATTATTCCATCATTAAAAGATGAAACTGAACTGAAAGAACGCTTCCCAAAAGGTTACACGGCGGTTAAGCCATATTTACGACTCACACCACAACCCAATAAAAACTAAAAAATATCATCATTTATAGCTGCTTACTTTATTCGTTGAATATCTTCATATTGAATAAAGTAAGCAGCTTTTTTATTTATAGTGGTTTGATTCATTAGAATGTTGAGTCTGAGAATAAAAAAATATTGATCATTCACACAAATTATTGGGTTATTTCTGAGCAAAAACAACGCATCTCTGTTAAAGTTATTGCCTATAACAATGCATATTTTATCAACTACAATCATTGAGAAAAAGCATGAAAGGTACAATTTTAGACTACAACATACAAAGTAACTCAGGAATCATCACTGGTGATGATCAAATTCGCTATCCATTTTCAGGTGCAGAATGGAATGGGCAAACAGCACCGAGCCGAGGCTTACAGGTTGATTTTAATGTAGATAGTATGGGCAATGCCTTACAAATCTACACAACCCTTGGTCACAACAGTCCTCTTGCAGGAATTAATAAACAACTCAATCAAATTTCAGATCCCAACAAACATGAAGAGCAATATAATCCTGTTGATTGGTTCGTTAAGTGTATTAAAAATTATGTAACTTTTGATGGGCGTGCTCGCCGTAAAGAGTTTTGGTTTTTTATGCTCGTGTGCATAGGACTCGGAATAGTCGCACGAATTTTAGATCGCATTATTGGTACTGGATCTATGATTGATGGCTTGCTCAATTTAGCACTATTTCTACCGAGCCTTGCCGTTGGCGCTCGTCGACTACATGATGTTGGACGTTCAGGATGGTGGCAACTTCTAGCGTTTACCGTCATCGGCTTAATTCTGCTGATTATTTGGTGGGCAACAGACACTAAACAAGAACAAAACAAATATGGCGCTCCTGCACGCTCTTAATAGTTTTATTTAAACCATAAAAGGGCTTGATTGCCCTTTTATTTTTTGCATTTAGATGTCTTTAGATTAGCCGTATTTACGGGCAAAATCTTCATCTGAAGTACACAAATAAATAATGAACTCGATGAATGCGACAATGGACGGAATAAACGTCCAGCAGAAAATAAGATAAACAATACCCCAACCAATCTGCCCTAGATAAAATTTATGTGCGCCAAAACCACCTAAGAAAAATGCCAATAAAGCAGCAATAACTCGATTCTTTTCACCAATTTGATTTGGAAGTTGCAGTGACTGATTCATCAAATAAATCTCAATAGCTTGACCTGCGCCATCTACAGCAAAATCAACTCGCTGACCACGACTTGGCGCACGCTGATCACGCCATTGCACCCCAGAAAATTGATACCGATTTTGATCATCTCCAGTAATCACGCCTGAATTTGTTTGTATTGAATAATCGAGTATTTGACCTTTCATGTTTCACCTTTTTCTGTATGTTTTTTGAAGTTTTATCAGTGCTTAATAATATACTTAGTTGTTATATGATAAGAAATTTTAAATGCTCTGTATAAGCTTTTTTTTACAATGAAAATGTATGCCAAATTTATTTCGTTGAAAATAGCGATGTAACAAAATTCAGTACAAACCGACTCAATCACTAACTGACACTAAACTTTTTCTACTTCGATGACACTTTCAGTTAACTAAACTATTTAACCCGATACCTATAACCAGACAATCCCTAAATATCACGATATGGATGCATCCTTTCTTTGGTTTTTTAACCGATTTGTCTAAAAGTTAGGTTGTAAAAAAAGGTGCTTAAGCACCTTCTTCATACACATTTATATTTTGATTACGCAGGTATACGTAAAACTTGACCCGGGAAAATATCATCTGCATTTTTAAGCAATGGGCGATTTGCTTCAAAAATTTTATTGTACTGATTTGCATCACCATAATATTCTTTCGAAATCTTAGAAAGATTATCACCAGATTTCACGGTATAGAACTTACTTTCAGATTCAGGTGTTGCTACAGTCATCTGATCATCTACCTGCGCAACATGATCAATATTTCCAACTGCAAGAATAATTTTTTCTTTATCTGCTTGAGTCTGTACTTGACCCGAAATTGCAGCGCTATCCGTCGCACCGTTATATGACACAGATAAACCTGCTACAGGTAAGCCAAGTGCTTTAATATGACCCAATAATTTATTTGCAATCTCTTGTGCAGATGGTTCAGCAGGTGTTGCTGGTGCGGCTTGAGGTTCTGCAGGTGCTGTATTTTTTTTACCGATGCCTTTAATAAAATCAAAAAGACCCATTTATATTCTCCATTTCTTTGTTAAAAATTGTTTTATTGATCATGTTATAAAAATTTATAAACTCTACTTTTATAGCGAATAAACACATCTAAATACGTTGTCATTGGTAACATTACGGTGACTATATGTAACTGTTTTAATTATTCTAAATTATTTATGAAAAAAGCCACCAAAAATGGTGGCTTAATTCGTAGAAATCTACGTAGTCAGTCTATTAACCAAGTTTTTTAGTTACATAGTCAATAGCTGATTGAACTGTAGTAATTTCGTTTGAATCTTCATCAGGGATAGTGATGTCGAAGTCATTTTCGAAAGACATAACAAGTTCTACTAGGTCTAAAGAATCAGCACCTAAGTCATCCATAAAAGATGCTTCGTTTTTGATTTCTTCAGCTTTAATGCCTAATTGTTCTGCAACAGCTTGTTTAATGCGTAGTTCGATATCGCTCACAGGAGTTCTCCTCATTGCTTGTGGCAGCTTTTAACTGCCTGATAGTTTAATTGAATATTAAGTTTTTTCAAAGTTTATACATCGCATTAAGCCATGTATAAACCACCATTTACGTGTAATACTGTGCCTGTAATGTAACTAGCTTTGTCAGAAGCTAAGAAACTTACTGCGTTTGCAATATCTTGTGGTTCACCAAATCGGTTTAAAGCGACTTGATCATTCATTTTTTTACGAATATCTTCGTTCAATTGCTCAGTCATTTCAGTTGCAATAAAACCAGGTGCGATACAGTTCACCGTGATTTGACGGCTACCCATTTCTTTTGCAAGGCTGCGACTGAATGCTTCAATCCCCGCTTTTGCAGCAGAATAGTTGGCTTGACCTGGGTTGGCAAAATGCGCAACCACTGAACTGATATTGATGATGCGACCAAAACGAGCCTTAGTCATACCTTTCAATACACGTTTAGACAAACGGAAAACTGCTTTCAAATGAATATTGAGAATGTCATCCCAATCATCTTCAGACATACGAAGCAATAAATTATCTTTGGTAATGCCTGCATTATTCACCAAGATCATTACTGAACCATATTTTTGTTCAATATTAGTTACTAAAGTATCAATTGCAGCGCCATCACGGACGTCTAAAACTGCGCCTGTACCATTTTCAGCAAAAGCCACAGAAAGTTTTTCTGCACCTGCTTCAGAAGTCGCAGTACCAATAACAAAATAACCATCTTGAACCAATTGCTGAGCGATGGCTGCGCCAATCCCTCTGCTCGCACCTGTCACTAGTGCAACCTTGCGTTCTTGTGTCATGCAATTTTCCCTTCCGCCATTAGAATGGCATTTAGTGCATCTTCCATACGACTTTGTGTATCAATTGGAAATGCTTTTTCAATATTTGGTAAGCGTTTCGCTAAGTTAGCCAACACACTTCCTGGACCGCATTCTGCAACATATTGAATTCCTTGATCTTGAAGGAACTGCATTGTTTTTGTCCATTGCACAGATTGATATAATTGCGCAGTTAAAGCCTGACGTAATTGCGATACTTCTGTCGCGATTCTAGCATTCACATTTTGTATTACAGGTATGTGTGGTAGCTCAATGGCAGTTTGTTCCAATGCTTCTGCAAATTGTTCTGCTGCTGGTTTCATGAGTGAACAATGCGATGGCACGGATACAGGCAAAGCAATGGCTTTACCCGCATTTTCTTTAGCAGCCTGCATAACAGCCTCGACTAAAGTTTTATCACCAGCAATGACCACTTGACCTTTTGCATTATAATTTGCTGCTTCTACAGAACCACGACCTTGTGCATTTACTTGTTCACAAAGTTCTAGCACTTTTGCATCCTCTAAACCGAGAATAGCCGCCATTGCACCCTGCCCTTGTGGGACAGCCGATTGCATCAATTTACCGCGTAAGTTAACCAACTTAACTGCATCTGCCAATTTCATCGAGTTCGCTGCAACTAAAGCACTGTATTCACCCAGTGAATGTCCAGCCAGATACTTTGGCGCCACACCACCCAAATCTAACCATACACGCCACATTGCAATACTTGTTGTTAGTAATACAGGTTGGGTATTTTCAGTTTGATCTAAACCTTCGCCACTTTGAGCAATGTGCCATAAATCAAAACCAACGGCATCCGATGCTTCTGCGAAAGTTTCTTGCACACCACCAAACTGTTCAGCAAGTTCCGCGAGCATGCCCACTTTTTGCGAACCCTGACCTGGAAACAAAAATGCTGTTTTAGTTGCTTGAGCTGCTTGTTCGAGTCGCTTAGCAGACATATTAAAGTCCCTTCATTTAATCTTGATCGTTTCCGATGCGGCAATTTTACAGTAAAAAAAAATTATTTTAATTGCGAAATACAACAAAAACACAGTGATTAAAAACAAAAAAAGGGAGCTTACGCTCCCATTTTTTCCATTAAGCTTTCACCTAATGTTTCACCAATTATTCAGCATCAGCTGCTTTAGCGAATAATTGACGACCACGATAAAAACCATCTTTAGTCACATGATGACGACGATGAGTTTCACCAGTAGTCTGGTCTACAGTTAGTGCATTCTCGGTTAAAGCGTCATGCGAACGGCGCATGTCACGGCGAGAGCGACTTTTACGGTTTTGCTGAACGGCCATGATGGCTCCTTACAAATCGAAAAAATGGATCAGAACAAATTCGGTTGTCTTAACTAAATAGTATAACACAAAATTTAGTTAAGTTTACCCTTCAAACCTGCCAAAACATCAAACGGATTATCCCGTTTTTCTTCGACAATGTCCTCAACGGCTGGTTGATGCTTATGCTCACAAGCGTCATGCTTAGGAGATAAAGGCATCAACAATAATAACTCATCTTCTAAAAGTGCAAGTAAATTAACAGTTGCAGGCGTATTACTTGCGTAATCAGCCTTAGTTGTCGCATCACTTTCACCTAATACGATGAAATCAGCATCCTCATCCAAGCGCTCTATCAGTGACTCATCGTCCATCAAAGCTAAATGAAAGTCAGAAGCTAAAGAAATTTCAACAGACTCCAAACAACGTTGGCATTCCATTGGAACACTTACTTCCACACGACCATCCACCCATACAATACGATGATATGCATCCATTGATAGCTTACAGTCTATAGTAATCAATTGATGATCAATTGATCCAACAGCTTCACGGGCAATACGAACAAAGCGAGACAGTGGCAGGGTACCTGACCACGCGTAGCCTTGTTCAGCCCATTTAAACGGCTCAATCTGTGCCGGAAAGGTATTTGCTGACATAATTAAGGCGGCAATTCTACAAATTCATGGGTACTCTGTCAAAGATTAAGATACAATTTTGTACTTATTTAGACAGATCATTTTGGTAATACAAGCTATGCATCAGTTGCAGCCGCAACCTGAAGTCACCACTTCATTACAGTTCAATACAGGTTTAACTTCGGAACAATCTGAAAAAACAGCCTCAGTACAACGTTTACAGTGGACAGATTTAAAGACTGAAGTTCAACAAGTTGACTGGCTTATCTTACACTTTAATCAATGGTTTTCCCACTTAAATGTTGTTCTTGTTCGTGGAGATTTCGAACCTGAATATTTTCCTTCGATAGATCAAGCCCCTGCACGCATTCAATTTGCACATGGTTTTTTTAATAGCGCTTTACATGAAATAAGCCATTGGAGCATTGCAGGTGAAAAACGTCGATTACTATCCGATTTAGGTTATTGGTATGCACCAGATGGTCGCACAGCAGAACAACAAACTTTATTTGAACAAGTCGAAGTTAAACCTCAAGCGATTGAGTGGCTATTCTCAAATGCATTTGGTCGGAAATTTCAAGTTTCTTTGGATAATTTAACGGGTGATGGTGGGAACGGGACAACATTTAAAGACAACGTCTATGCGCAAGTGCAACGTTATTTAGCTGGTGAATCCAAACTTCCTCGTGATGCAAAACATTTAATTGAGTGTATTTGTGCCTGTATTCGAAGTGGCAAAACATTACAAAGCGATGAGTTTAGAAGAGAAATGCTCGATTAAGCAGATGAAATGTTTTTTGTAGATTGAAACATCATCTTGATTCAAGTGATAATGAACACATGATATGAATCAGGAGAATAATTATGCTGCATTTAAGAGTACATCCTGACAACCCTCAACCACGTTTAATCAGTCAAGCTGTTGAAAGAATTCGAGCTGGTGACGTGGTGGTTTACCCAACTGATGCCGCCTATGCGATTGGCTGTCAGATTGGAAATAAAAATGCCATGGAACGTATTGCACAAATTCGTGGTTTAAGTCCAAAGCATCAATATGCGATTATTTGCGCAGATTTGTCTGACATTGCCACCTATGCAAAAGTAGACAATGCCATGTATCGCTTACTCAAAGCGAATACCCCTGCTGTAACCACTTATATTTTACCTGCGACCAGTGAAGTTCCTCGCCGTTTAATGCATCCAAAGAAAAAAACCATTGGATTACGTGTTCCTAGTAATACCGTCTGCCAAATGCTACTCAAAGAGTTAGGCGAACCCTTACTGACCAGTACATTGATTCTTCCTGGTCAAGACTCTCCTATGGATGACCCATATGATATTGAGCAACAACTGGAAAAGCGTATTGATGTATTTATAGACAGTGGTTTAGGCTCGTTAACCACCACCAGTATTATTGATTTATCTGGCGTAAACCCTGAAATTATTCGTCGTGGTGTGGGTGATGTAAGCGCTTTTGAGTGAGCAGCTTTCAACCCAAATCGTTTTATAGAGAAGCTGCTATTTCTAAAGGTGAAGTAACAGCTTCAATCTCTATTTGCCTTCTTCAGTTGTAAAGAAACTCAATCATCGATGGAATACTAAGCAACATAGTTTATAGGCATTGATATTTATGGATTTATTTACAACATTATTGAATATTAATCACTTCCAAGAAAAACAATTTTTATATGTAGAACAACCGTGGTCACCTGAATCTGAGGTTGAACTTAGAGAAACGGATCTAACTAAAAATACAAACCCATCAAAATTTGAATTTTTCATAGAAATCTCTGAACTAAAATCACTCTTACAGCACTTTGAAAATAAAAATGTTTGTTTAAGAGAGACTTGCTACCTCATTATTGAATACATTCTTGATCAAAAATAATCAACGGCACATAAAACTGAAGCATGATTACAAGAAAAAATAGATATTTAAGGAAATGAAACTGTACGCATTTTTAAATCACAAAAATGTAAATAACGATCCCATATTCATAAATGAGTAAGATCGATTACACAACAGCATCATTTACAGATTGGTATTTTGCTTAATTCAGTTTATAAACTAAACAACAATCCTAAAAACAAATGCTTAAACTATGATTTATAACGTACATCATCTGCATTGTGGCACGATGTGTCCTGTTTGTGCGCCACTTTATGGGCAGCAAGGCATCACAGCTAAAATGGTATGTCATTGCTTACTTATTGAAACCGATCAAGGACTAGTTTTAGTCGATACAGGTTTCGGTATGCAAGATTATTTGCATCCACAAACACGTTTAGGCAAATTATTCACCACAGTCAGTGCGATTCAATCCGATTTCAATCTGACCGCTATTGCACAAATTCAGCAACTTGGCTTTAAACCTTCAGATGTGAAGCATATTTTGGTCAGTCATTTAGATTTAGACCATGCCGGTGGCATTTCAGATTTTCCTCAAGCAACGATTCACATTTTATCGAGTGAATTCAATGCTGCACAAAAAATTTCTGTAATGAATAAGTTACGCTATCGTCCACAACAATTTAAAAATCATCGCTACTGGAATTTCTTAGAACCTCAAAATGGTGAAGCTTGGTTTAATTTCAATCGAGTCCAAGGTTTTAGCATTTTCAATGATGAAATATTGTTAATACCATTATTGGGTCACACCGCAGGACATTGTGGTATTGCCATCAAACAGCAAGACCGCTGGTTATTATTCTGTGGAGATGCTTATTTTTCACATTTAGAATTGAATCCAAAAAATAAGTTGAGGCTACTCGATAAAACTGAACGCTTATTGGCGGACAACAATACACTTCGCTTAAAGACATTATCGCAATTACAAACACTTGCATACAATGAGCCTAAAATTGATATTATTTGCGCACACGACCCTGTTGAACTAGGCCGATACTTCTAAATGCTTAAATCTACTTTATCTCGCTCAGCTATCATTCTTATAGTCAGCTTACAACTGACTGCATGTATGACGACACAGGCCTTACCAGATCATGAGCGCCCTCAAAATTGGGGATCCATGATTAACAAGCAGCATAATCTATATCAAATCAGCCCTATGCTTTATCGTAGCGAACAACCGAATTCTGTCTTTATTCCAGAGTTAAAGAAAAATAATATTGATGTGGTGATCAATTTAAGAAGTCGAAATAAAGACAAAATGGTGCTTGCTGAGCAAAATTTTAAATTGGTTCATATCCCCATTAATACTTGGGCGATGGATCGAAATGATTTATTGGATGTGATGAAAGCGATTCAAACAGCAAAACAGCAAGATCAAAAAGTCTTAATTCATTGTTATCACGGTTCAGATCGTACCGGTGCAAGCGTTGCAATGTATCGTATCATTTACGAAAACTGGACGATTGATGATGCTTTGAATGAAATGAAACATGGTGGTTATGGGTTTCATCCGATTTGGGGCAATATTGAAAAATTATTCTCCCCTGAAAATATAAAATGGATTCGTGAACAACTCACGAATCCATCTGTTTAATAAAACCTCTCTCTAAAAAAGATTGAGAAAGGCTAATCATCAATTCAATTTAGCGGCGATCCAAAGGTGTCCATTCATTCACCCATGCAGATTTCATTCCTAAACTGGTATCTGCATTAATTTTTTTACGTGTCGCATCTGCTGCTTCACGGTCTTTAGAAGGCCCAACCATGATTCGTACACCTTTTGAAGTTGGGCTTTTCGTGACTTTATAACCTTTCGCACGCAATTTTGCAGAAACCGCATCCGCATTGGCTTCATTGGCAGCCAGTGCCACTTGTACCATCCACTGTTTATCACCATTTTCCAGCAACTCTCGCGCTTTTTCAGCTTCAGCCTTTTTCTTGGCATCTTCTTGGGCTTTATGCTTTTTATCAGCTTCTGCCTTTTTGTCTTCGGCTTCAGCCTTTCTTTGAGCTTCTGCTTTCTTATCAGCAGCGGCTTTTTTATCTGCCTCAGCCTGACGTTGTGCTTCGGCTTGTCGTTTCTTTTCTTCTGCTTTTTTCTCTGCTTCTGCGGTAGCTTGACGCTTCTGCTCAGCTAACTTTTTTTCAGCTTCATTTTTTTGTTTTAATTGTGCATTTTGCTGTTCAAGTTTTTTCTGCTCTGCAGCTTTTTGCTGTGCTTTGACTTTTTCATCTTGTACCAATTCAGGAGGAATATCGGCACCCTCTTGACTAGCAGCACCACGTCTTGCATTTGCAGCAGCATATTCTTCAGCTGCTTTACGTGCAGCATCAGCCTCTGCTTGTTGTTGCATACGCAAAAATTCAGCAGCTTTTGCTTCTTGTTCAGCAACGGCTTTTTCACGAGCACGCTTCTGCTCTTCTAATAAGCGTTTTTCAGTTGCAACATCGACAGTCAATGGTTGTAATTGAACAGGTTCACCTGCAGGCGTACTTTTATTTGGTTGTACTTGTTCAGCAAGTGGAGTTTGCACCTGTTTTTGGTGAATTTCTTCTTTACCTTTTAGGAGTAATGCCGCTAATAAAACACCACCACTTAATAATACAACTCCACCCATCCAGCGTTGCTTGTTATTCATTGACATTCTTCTAAATACTCCCAGACCGCTTCTAAGGTATGGAACGAACCGCACACCAAAATCAGCTGATTATTTTTTGTATCTGCAAGCGCTGATTGAAATGCTGCTTGTACACAATTAAATTGTTCGACTGTCTCACCTTGCAATGCAGCTTGTAATTGTTCCAAAGGTGCTGCACGTGGCACAATCAATGCTGCAATTTTCCACTTTAATACAGTATTTTTCAATAACTTGATCACAGAATCTATGTCTTTGTCAGACAACATTGAAAAAACTGAGACAACTTCTGTGTATTGTTTATTGCATTCTAAAAATTTCTGCAATTGCTTTAACAAAAAATCTACACCATGCGGATTGTGTCCCGCATCAAAAATAACTGTTTTATCTTTTATTTTACGAATTTCAAAACGACCTTGTAGCTGTGCATTTTGAATACCTTGTGCAATCGCATTTTGCGAAACTGTTAATCCACTGACTAGAATCGCAGCAACAGCGGTTGAAATGTTTTCTATCGCCAAATGCCCAAGCGGTAATTTAAGCGTGACACCTGAACCTGCAAAATTCCATGATTGCCCATCATCCGCATAATCATAGAAATAGTCACGATTCACTGTAAATAGCTTCGCTTGGCATTCATCTGCTTTGTTTTGAATTGCTTGCGGTAAGTCTTGCACACCGCCAAAAATTACGGGAATATGTGGACGAATAATACCTGCTTTTTCATACGCAATTTTTTCAATGGTATCACCCAACCAATCTGTATGGTCTAAACCAATATTTGTGATGACAGCAATATCTGGATCAATCACATTGACCACATCCAAACGACCACCTAAGCCAACTTCAAGTATCCAGACATCACATTGTTTTTGTTTGAAAATGACGAATGCAGCCAAAGTCGTGGCTTCAAAAAAAGATAAGGATAAATCACAGACACGGCGTGCTTGATCGACTTGTACAAAAGCATCAATTAAGCTTTGATCATCAACCTCTTGCCCTGCTAGTTTGACACGCTCGTTAAAACGATAAATATGTGGCGATTGATATAAACCGATATTTAAACCTTGTGCATTCAAAATTGCAGCAAGGGTTGTCGTGGTTGAACCTTTGCCATTGGTTCCTGCAACTGTAATCACTTTCGCTTGGGGTTTCATTACCCCGAGTTGTTCTGCAACAGGAATGACTCGTTCTAAACCTAAATCAATCCCTGTAACATGAACATGGCTCCAATAATTGAGCCATGTTTGTAAATCATCAATACTTAATGGTGCTTTGTCGTTCAAGGCAAGTTCATCAATTTCGCTACAATACGGTATACAGTATCACGTAATGCATGACGATGAACAATTTGATCGACTACGCCATGATCAAGCAAAAATTCAGCACGTTGGAACGGTTCTTCTAACTTTTCACGTACTGTTTGCTCGATAACACGTTTGCCTGCAAAACCAATCATGGCTTTAGGTTCAGCAATGTGAACATCACCAAGCATTGCCAATGATGCAGTAACACCACCATAGACAGGATGGGTAAGTACAACGATATATGGAAGATGTGCTTCTTTCATTCTTTGGATTGCAGCCGAAGTACGTGCCATTTGCATCAAAGACAACATGCCTTCTTGCATACGTGCGCCACCAGATGCAGCAAAACAAATGAGTGGAAGTTTCTTAGCAATGGCTTTTTCAGCAGCTTGGACAAAACGGTCACCAACCACAGTACCCATTGATCCAGCCATAAAGTCGAATTCAAACGCACATGCAACCATTGCAATGCTTTTCAGTTGACCTTGCATCACCACAAGTGCTTCAGTTTCTCCTGTTTTTTCCTGGGCTTCTTTAATACGCTCTGGATAGGGCTTACTGTCCACAAAATGTAACGGATTTTTTGCAACAAACTCTTGACCAAGTTCAGTGGTCACATTATCAAAAAACCAATTTAAACGGTCACGTGCTTTCATTTTCAAATGTTCATCACACGATGGACAAACATAGGCATTGAAAGACATTGCTGTACGAGTCACTAAGGCATGACATTCAGGGCATTCAATTGTCGGCTCTGTAAAAATTGCTTTAACTGACTGTTGTTCATCTGGCACATCAATGCCTGGTACAGTACGATCTGTCCAAGGTGTCGATGGATTAAGGACTTTCCCTGATTTCACTTCTTGATTCATACTAACTCATCGAGCGCAGCTCGAAGCTCCTTGACTTTATTGACCGCTGCTTCCACGGCTTGTGCTGGCGCTACATTCGCAAAAGGTTTAACAAAAGCACTTCCGACAATCACAGCATCTGCAACACTACCCACTGCTTTTGCAGAAGCAGCATCGCTAATTCCAAAACCTACACCCACTGGAATATCGGTGTAAGTTTTAATTTTTTGAATACGTGCTGTAACTTCTGCGGTATCCAATGTTGCTGCACCTGTAACACCTTTAAGCGACACATAGTAAATAAAGCCTGAAGCCTGTTTCACCACATGTTGAATACGTTCATCGGTAGATGTCGGCGCAAGCAAGAAGATTTGATCCATATCGTATTTCTTTAATACTTCACCTAAATCTTTTGCTTCTTCTGGTGGTAAATCCACTAGAAGCACACCATCGACACCACTTTCATTCGCAATAGACACAAACTTTTCATAGCCAATCACTTCAACAGGATTTAAATATCCCATTAAAACAACAGGTGTCGTTGTATCTTTTTGACGAAAGTCTTTAACCATATTTAATGCATCAAGGGTACTGGTTCCTGCAGCCAAAGCGCGCTCTGCTGCAAGTGCAATCACTGGACCATCTGCCATAGGGTCGGAAAATGGTAATCCAAGCTCAAGTACATCTACGCCCGCTGCAACCATCTGATGTAATAATGGAACAGTTACATGTGGCTGAGGATCACCCGCCATAACATAAGAAACCAAAGCTTTACGCTGTTGAGATTTAAGCTGTGCAAATCGGGTGGCTAAACGTGACATTGGTGTACTTTCCTTAGATTGTTAAAACTTGAGGAGTTGATGTAAAAATGCAAGACGTTGCATTGTAACGCTATTTTTCACTCATTGAATAGAGTTACTCGGTAGCACAATGTTATCTCATATAGATACACAATTTTATATAACAACCCAATGACTACATTTAGCTATATTTTACTTTTATGAACAATGATCAAAGCTTCCTATTTTTGGTCTTTTTTAATGATTACAAGTATTTATAAAAACTTCATTTCTCTTATAAAAAGCTTTTTAAAAAAACCATTTAGCTAAATTTGCATAACTTTTCAGAAATTGCAAAAGCTGTTCTATACTACGCAGGAATTTTAAATTTTATCTGTTGTGTATGACCTCCCACGCCACCCCTAAGGTGCAAGCACGTGTGCTTGCGCTATTACCGCTTATTGTATTTTTAGCCATTTTTTTAGGCAGTGGTATTTACCACTCAATCATCGGTACCGAATTTGCTTTTTATCAAATTAAAGCACCCGTTGCTGCCTTACCTGCGATTATTTTAGCTGTGCTGATTTATCGTGGAAAACTCAATGAGGCAATTGATGAGTTTCTAAAAGGCGCAAGTCACCCAAACCTCATCTTGATGTTTATGGTGTTCATGCTCGCAGGTGCATTCGCCAGTGTATCTAGTGCGATTGGTAGCGTAGATGCAACTGTGCAATTTGGCTTGTCCATTATTCCGCCTGAATTTGTTCTACCCATGCTCTTCATCATTTCTGCATTTGTTGCAACTGCAATGGGTACATCGATGGGAACCATAGCAGCATGTGCACCCATTGCTTTCGGGTTTTCTCAAGCAACAGATATCGCAACAGTCTATGCGATTGGTGCCGTCGTAAGTGGTGCGATGTTTGGCGATAATTTATCCATGATTTCAGATACAACCATTGCAGCAACACGAAGTTTAAATGTGGAATTAAAGGATAAATTTCGAGTCAATATTTGGATTGCACTCCCTGCTGCAATAGTGACAGTCTGTATTTATATGTTGAATATCCATTCATCTCAAGCCATTGAATATAAGGATTACAACCTTTGGCTCATCTTGCCCTATGTCGCTGTTTTTTTCCTTGCATTCACTCGCCTGCATGTACTCGCCGTGCTTACTATTGGCGTTGTGCTTTCTGGTGTCATGGGCTTAATAGAAACTCCTGCCTTTAGCATTTTCAAATTAAATACATCTATTTATGATGGCTTTACAAGCATGTTTGAAGTTGCTTTATTGTCAATGTTCTTAGGTGGTCTCTCCGCCATCATGCAAAAAGAAGGTGGTTTAGAATGGTTAATTCAACGGATTTATACTGCAACACGATTGTTTAAAATAGGCAAACAACGTGCAGGTGAAATCGGGATTAGCTTTTTGGTGATTTTTTCTAATTTATTTGTTGCCAATAATACCGTTGCAATCATTTTATCAGGCGATATGGCACGAGAAGTTGCCAAAGAATACGGCGTAGATCCAAAACGTGCAGCTGCATTTATGGATATTTTTTCTTGCATCGTTCAAGGGATTATTCCATACGGTGCTCAATTATTACTTGCATGTTCAATTGCCAAACTCTCCCCTGTGGAACTCATCGGTTCGATTTATTATTGTTGGGTTTTGGCAATATTAGCAGTATTGGCAATTGTATTTAGGTTTCCAAAACTAAAAGCATTAAGATGATGAATACTAAAAACAGGGATGATCAAGTGTGAATCATACGCTTTATCATCCCTTCAACCCTTGTTTTCTCTGCAGTAAAGTCTGCCCACTATGTGCCTTATAAGCTCTCGCTAAAGCAGACTGATCTGAATAACCCAAACGCATCGCAATATCGGTAAAATGTATATTATTCTGTAAAAAATGCTCACAGCGCTTCATGCGCTCAATCTCTACAATTTTTTTAAATGATGTATCCAAATCATTGAGCTGACGTTGTAAAGTCCGAATCGAAATATGTAACTCTTGTGCAATTTCATCTATTTTCGGTGCTTGTTCTTTTAGACGTAAATATTCAGCGACAAGTAAATGCAAATGCTCTGCTACGGTTTCGAACCGTGGCTTAGATGCAATCGCATCTTCCGCCTGACGAACTAAAAGTTGCATCAGTGATGGATCAGCTTGCAGTAATTTCAAGTTTAAACCCGACAAACTTAAACCAAAACAGTATTCAGGCTGGTTAAATAACACGTCACAAGCATAAAACTTTTGATAATGATAAACCGCAATTTGTGGGCTATGTGCAAAATGCACACACTGTAAAGGAAACTGATAATCTGGAACAATTTGACGTGCTAAACACACCATTAAAGCATTGGTTAACTCACTAATCAGACAGTATTTTTCTTGTAAAAATGGCCAACAAAGATAAACCACATCATCTTTTCTACGTACCTGCATCGGGGTAATTTCATCTCCATCAATCACCAATCGACTAAAGCGCCCAATATATTGTAAGGCCTCTGCAACAGTATTACTTCGTGCTGCCATATAACCCAATACACCAAAATGTTCTGGTCTAACATAGCGCGCCATTTCAAATACAATGTGCGGGCAATTCAATGCTTGCTTAGTTTTTTCAATCACTTGGAAAAAAAGTGTATAGGACGACTGTGTATCTATCGGTAATGATAAAATATGGGTCAATTGTGAACGTTCATCTTTCAAAAAATCAATATGCTGCCAATCAATACCCTGCTCAAACAAATAAGTCTGCCAAAGATGATAAAAACCATTTGCGATGAGTATTTCATTCATACTATTTACTCAAGTTCCTTCAAGTCACGTTCCAATTTGACAAGCTGTATTTTCATTCTGTCGTAAAATGTATAAAAATTGGCAACAACTGTCAAAACAAAGTTGTAAAAGCCCGACATACTGAAACCATCAAAGGCTATGCAAGTAAAATAAAATGAATGCTTTAGTCCATTATCAAGTAGACCCTGTTGTTCGAACTAAATTGGATTTTAAACTGGAAGATGTTCCTCGTTTCTGGTTCGCTGGCGACCCATTTCGCACACGTATGTTTGATGCGTTAAGTGTTACATTCCCAGACGGCGAGCGATATTTCATCGAATGTGTACGTTTGTTCCGTGACAAAATTACTGATCCAGACTTACAACAACGTGTTGCAGATTTCATTCGCCAAGAAGCACAACATGGCATCGCACATGACAAAATGAATCAAGTCATGAAACAACAAGGTATGCCTGTAGAGCAATTTATTACCTTTTTAAACAAGGTGTTTAAACTTGAACTCAAAAAACGCTCACCGCAGTACAACATTGCCATGACAGCCGCCGCTGAGCATTTAACAGCTTTAATGGCAGAAACGTTCTACAGCAAAAGAGAAACATTAGCCGAAGCACATCCTTATGTACGTGCGTTGCTCGCTTGGCATTCAATTGAAGAAATGGAACATCGTGA
The DNA here is from genome assembly GCF_048552595.1 of Acinetobacter psychrotolerans. Taxonomy (NCBI): domain Bacteria; kingdom Pseudomonadati; phylum Pseudomonadota; class Gammaproteobacteria; order Moraxellales; family Moraxellaceae; genus Acinetobacter; species Acinetobacter psychrotolerans. The sequence continues at coordinate 26,479 of NZ_JBIMDK010000020.1, forward strand.
CGTGGCTTTTGATGTAATGAAACAAGTCGGTGAAGTCCCTGAAAGCACACGTAAATTTGCACTGGCTTTTACCACAATCATGATGTTTAACTTCACCATGTACCGTGCCAATATCATGCTCAAATATGACGGATTTTCTCGTTTAGATCGAGTCAAAATGATTGCGAAAGGATTACCTTGGTTTATCGGTAAAAAAGGGATTTTTAATGCTATGCGTGGGCAATATTTAGATTGGTATAAACCTAATTTCCACCCAAGCCAACACCCTATTATTCGGCAATATGATGTCTGGGTTAAAACCATGGCTGAAACAAATGATCCAATTTTAGCAGGTGATGCTTTTTGGAAAGCTGGTTTGTAAATCACCTTAAAATGTTGATCATTTTCATTTTAAAAGTTTAGGTTTTTAAGATCATCATAGCGAGAAATAAAACAATGAATGCTTATGTAAAAAATCAGGTTGAGCCTGTGGTACGTTCGAATTTGGATTTCAAATTAGATCAAATTCCGCGCTTTTGGTTCAATGGCGATCCATTTAAAACACGTATGTTCGATGCGCTTAGTCTGACTTTTCCAGTGGGTGAACGCTACTTTATTCAAAGTGTTCGTTTATTTAGAGATAAAATCATTGATCCTGAATTACAGCACAAAGTTACAGATTTTATTCGTCAAGAAGCACAGCATGGCATCGCACATGACAAAATGAATGATGAAATGAAGCGTCAAGGCATGCCCGTAGAACAGTTCATTAACTTCTTAGGCAAGCGCTTCGAAGAGTTAATACAAGTACGTTCTCCGCAATACAATATTGCAATTACAGCTGCATCTGAACACCTGACTGCGCTCATGGCAGAGACTTTTTACAGTAAAAAAGAAACCTTACAAGATGTCCACCCCTATGTCCGAGCATTATTTGCGTGGCATGCGATTGAAGAAATGGAACATCGTGATGTGGCTTTCGATGTAATGAAACAAGTTGGGGAAGTCCCTGAAACTACACGTAAAGCAGCACTACTTATCACAACATGTTTAATGTTTGGCTATACATTTTATCGTGCCGATGTCATGTTGAAATATGACGGCTTTAATCGTTTGCAACGCGCTCAAATGGCAGTAAAAGGATTACCGTGGTTCTTTGGACGTCACGGTAAATTAACAGCTATGCGTAGCCAATTCATGGATTGGTTTAAAGCAGATTTTCATCCAAGTCAGCATCCTGTGATTCGTCAATATCAGGTTTGGATTGATACTTTAGCTGAAACAAATGATCCCATCGCAGCCGGCGAGGCTTTTTGGCAAGCCGCTTTATAGACTTATTTTAAATGTTTACACCTATTTAAATATTTGCATTCACATTTAAATTAAGGTATGAATTGTTTAAACGTAAATGGTTTTAAAATAAACAATTCAGTGATACTTTCTAATTTACCCTTTCAGCAACATAAGTAGATATCCACTGTAGCTTATGTTGCTTTTTTATTTATTCATTTCTGAAAAAGTAGAATGATTGCCCAAAACTAACCTGTATAAACTTAAAATTGACAAAAAATCTGTAAAAAGTTCACTTGTCACGTCAATCAGCGCTTTATACACATGAAAACACTATCCCAAACAATATATTATGTATATCAATGTAGCATGTGAGCACTTAACTAAATTCATGAAAATGCTGTTTCAATGAATATTAGCTATGGCAGAAACACATCTATTCATTCGAGCTCTCGTTGATAGTTGATAACAAATATCTGATCCAATTCTTGCAGAAGATGCTTTTTGGTATGCTACTCAATAAAAAATAAATAAAGTGAAATTAACAAGTATTACCATTTAGCATAGTGCTGCTCCAACAATCCATACTCTTTATTGAGTTGAAAAATTTCACCCGTTTCAGTCTGTATAGTTCCACTAATTTTAGATTGCCACTGACTAAACTGGCTTCCGACCAAACGAAGATTTAGATTTTCAAAACGACGCCAGCCTGTTTCAACAGTCAATTGTAATTTTCCGTCCAAAGAACGAATTGACCAAACATTTTCATCTAATTTTTCAAAGAGTACATCTGACATTGCATATAACATGCCATTCACCCAAAGACAGTTTTCATTACCAAAACTTTCATTGACTCCAGACGCAAGGTTTAATCCGATACGCTGCCCATTCACATCCCAAAAATTACAAGAAAGCCAAAACCAAGCAGTTTCAGGTCTTAAAAAACCACAAGTGTCATCCAATGCAGCCAATGTTTTATCAGTAAAATGAATCTCTTGCTTATTTTTATTAATAAAAAAACCTTCTACTGCCAATGTAGTTTTCTTTTGCGTATATGTCCATCCGTTGATACCATTTGGACTACACAAACTCAAAGGCTCAGTTCCGGCACAAAAAATACGGGCTTTTAATTGTATTTCACCATGCCGCTTAGCTTGAATATAACGCACACCATTAGCATGTTGCATCTCAAACTCGAATGGTGATTTACTAAAATGGCTTTGGCTATACAAAGGCTGTTCATCGACCACTGTACCACGACCTAAAATAGTATTAGCATTCCATTCCAACACTTCATTCGTCGAATGGTCGTAGATATAAATAAACCCATGTCCTGCCCAACCAATATCTGCAATCGCAATTCCAATTGTGTATTGATCGTGTTGAATGCAACAGAATTTAAATTTTTTATATTTTAATTGCTTACGCCAACCTGTTAGCTCTTTCCCATAAGGTGTTTTATACACATATTGTGCCACATCGATTGTAGTTGGAAGCTCTTTAAAACGTCCATAACGCGGTTGACCATTGCTTTGTATTAAATCCATTTTTTATTCCCAATCCTTTATTTATGGGAGCGAATAAGACTTTAGTCGATCATTTAATTATTACTATTTTTGTAAATTTAGCAACCATAGAAAAATATAAATTTACCCAAAAAAATTCCCCCTCAGCGTAATTTCTAAATTTAGCGCTATATTTTCTCATCATTATTATGATGCAAAAGAATATAGGGCAATTGCCCTATATTTTAAATCTCTATTTCAATAAACTTCGTGCTTATTTGGCTGGACTACCCCATTGATTTGATTCAGGTTTAGTTTCTGTTGCCAACCAAACAATGAGCAAAATTGCGCCAACAATAGGAACGAGACAAATAAAATACCACCACCCCGAACGTCCAGTATCATGCAGGCGACGAACTAAAACGGCTAAATAAGGAATAAATAATGCAAGTGCGGTAATGATATAAAATACAGATGGTTTTTTAAAAATAATCGAATCTAAGATACATGCAATAATGATTAATCCAAACTGGACAAGTGCAAAATACCAAAACTCTTTACGACGCGCACGTCCTGAAAAGTTAGCATAATTACTTAACCCTTTTTTAAACCAATCAATTGGATTGTATTGGTCTTCAGTTTTAATTTGCGACATATGTTTTCTCACTGTTTATTTTAAGTGTTGTAAAAATTTTTATAAATATCGAATAAATAGTAGCCTAATTTATTTACATTTTCGAGACTATTTATCATTTTATAGTAAATAAAAAAGAGGCAATATTGCCTCTCTCTTATCTTCTGATCAAAAAATAAATATTAGAAACCAGAAATTTTCTGAGTCACTAGATATTGGATTAATCAATTTTACCGCTTGCCACTTTATCTTTTAAGCGTTGTGGTGCTTTAAAACGCTCACCATATTTCGCTTCAAGCTCGTTAGCACGCACTAAAGCTTTTTCTAAACCATATTGATTTAAGAACTGAATTGCACCACCTGTCCACGGTGCAAAACCTATACCGAAAATCGAACCAATATTGGCATCTACAACAGATTCCAATACATTTTCTTCGTAGCAGCGTAAAGTATCTAACGATTGCACAAACAGGAAGCGGTCTATCATTTCTTGTTCAGAAATATCGATATCTTTCTTCCAGTGGCTCAAACCATCCCAAAGTTGCTTTTTGCCACCCTCTGGATAATCATAGAAGCCCGCACCCGCAGCCTTACCTTTACGGTCAAACGTGTGGATCATCTTTTCAATCACTTCATCTGCACCTGAACGTGGCAAATCTTTACCTTCAGCTTGAAGTGCTTTACGAGTTTCAGCTGCAACGTGTTCAGATAAAGTTAAAGATACTTCATCCTGAATTGCCAATGGACCAATTGGCATACCTGCTTTAAGCGCAGCCATATCAATACGTGCAGGATGGATTCCTTCAGAAAGCATACGCAAACCTTCCTGAACAAATGTACCAAATACACGACTGGTGAAGAAACCACGGCTGTCATTCACAACAATTGGAGTTTTACCAATTTGCTGAACATAATCGTAAGCTTTTGCCAAAGTTTCAGCAGAAGTATTTTGACCTTTGATGATTTCAACCAATGGCATTTTATCTACAGGACTAAAGAAATGTAGCCCAATGAAATTCTTGTCATCTTTAGATGCTTTAGCTAAACCAGTGATTGGAAGTGTTGATGTATTCGATGCGAAAATACCGCCATCAGCAAGGAATGCTTCTGCTTCTTGTGTAACTTTTGCTTTGAGTTCTGGATTTTCAAATACAGCTTCGATAATTAAATCACAGCCTTTTAAATCTTCAGGATTCGCCGTTGCAGTAATTAAGCTTAATACTTGTTCACGTTTTTCCGCAGTCATACGACCTTGAGAAACACGTTTATCCAGCAGTTTTTGACTATACGCTTTACCTTTATCTGCATTTTCCTGAGAAACATCTTTCAAGACAACAGCAATACCTTTCATCGCCGTAGAATAGGCAATACCAGCACCCATCATCCCTGCACCTAAGATACCTACTTTGGTCGATTGCCATTTTGCAACATTCTGCGGACGACTTGCACCTGCTTTAATCGCATTTAGACCATGCCAGAATGTACCAATCATGTTCTTCGCAACTTGACCTGTTGCAATTTTAGTGAAGTAGCGTGATTCGATACGTAATGCTGTATCAACATCAACCTGAGCACCTTCAACTGCAGCAGCCATAATTGCTTCTGGCGCAGGATAACAACCCTTGGTTTTATCACGCAGCATTGCAGGGGCAATCGCAAGAACTTGAGCAACCGCAGGTGTTTTAGGATCACCACCAGGAATCTTATAACCTTTCACATCAAACGGTTGTTGTGATTTAGGATTCGCTTTCACCCATGCAATTGCTTTATCAAATAACTCTTGTTCAGTGTCAGCAGTATCGTGGATTAAGCCTAAAGATTTTGCTTTATCTACGCCAAATTGCTTACCTTCCATAAGGAATGGGAATGCATTTTGTAAGCCTAATAGGCGAACCATACGTACAATACCACCGCCACCAGGCAGTAAACCCAAAGTAACTTCAGGTAAACCAAATTTGCTCTTAGGATCATTTAACGCAATACGCGCATGACAACCCAGTGCAATTTCCCAGCCACCGCCAAGTGCAGTACCATTCAGTGCAGCAACAACAGGAACACCTAAAGTTTCGATGTAACGAAGTTCATGCTTCATTTTTTCCACAATTTGGAAAAATAAAGTTGCATCTTGAGGCGTTGCCTTAATCAGCTCATCTAAGTCACCGCCTGCAAAAAAGGTTTTCTTTGCAGAGCGGAAAATAACACCTGTGATGCCAGATTCAGCTTTAAATTTTTCTATAATTTCAGTTAAAGCGACCTGAAAGTCAGCATTCATAGTATTTGCAGATTGATTTGGAGAATCTAAAGTCAGAATAACAATACCATCAGCATTTTTTTCAAATTGAATTGCGCTCATTATTCTTCCCCTTATACCAACTCAATAATGGTCGCAATACCCATGCCACCACCGACACATAATGTCGCCAAACCACGCTTTTTGCCCTGACGCTCAAGCTCATCCAACAACGTACCTAAAATCATTGCACCTGTAGCACCCAATGGATGACCCATTGCAATAGCACCACCATTCACATTCACTTTTTCAGCAGGCACTTTCAACTCAGTCATAAAACGCATAACTACAGATGCAAATGCTTCGTTCACTTCAAATAAATCAATATCATCAATGGTTAAGCCCGCTTTTGCCAATGCTTTACGTGCAGCAGGTGCAGGGCCTGTTAACATAATCGTCGGGTCTGTACCGACAAGTGCTGTCGCAAGCACTTTGGCACGTGGTTTTAAACCTTGTTCTTTTACCGCTTTTTCAGATGCAAGTAGAACAACTGCAGCACCATCAACAATACCTGATGAATTTCCTGCATGATGTACGTGATTAATTTTTTGTGCTTCAGGATATTGTTGTAATGCAATCGCATCAAACCCCATACTACCCATCATTTCAAAACTTGGATTTAGTCTCGCAAGACCTTCAGCAGTTGTTGCCGGTTTAATAAATTCATCTTTTTCTAAAATGACCACGCCTGCGCCATCTTTAATGGTGATCACAGATTTATCAAAACGACCTGCTGCTTGAGCGGCGGCGGCTTTTTTCTGTGAGTTTGCGGCAAATGTATCTACATCTGTGCGGCTATAACCATCCAATGTTGCAATTAAATCTGCACCAATACCTTGTGGTACAAAGTGTGATTTTAAATTAGTTTCAGGATCAAGCGCCCAAGGGCCTCCATCCGAACCCATTGGAATACGTGACATAGACTCTACGCCACCCGCCACAACAATATCCTCCCAACCCGAACGAACTTTTTGAGCTGCCATATTCACAGCTTCAAGACCCGATGCACAAAAACGATTAATCTGAACACCAGCAACATCATCACTCCAACCTGCAGCAATTGCAGCAGTTTTAGCAATATCACCACCTTGGTCAGAAACAGGGGTTACACAACCCAGTACGATATCATCAACTTTAGATGTATCTAGGTTATGACGATCTTTCAATTCATTTAACAAGGTCGTAAGTAGCGTAATTGGTTTCACTTCATAAAGTGAACCATCTTTTTTCCCTTTTCCGCGTGGTGTGCGAATGGCATCGATGATGTAAGCCTCGCTCATAGCTGTTCCTTTTTATGACTTTAAATTTGTTATGGTGAGTTGAGTTTAATGATTAATCATTGAAGTGCAATGACGAGAACGGGAAAGTCTATTGATAGTTTTGGTCAATGGGAATGGATCTGTTTACGGGCATATTCAGATGTTTACTCAGTAAAATGAATTTCCATGATGGCAATATTGTCAATTCATGATTTTGAATGAACATAACAAAAACATAAGATATATTTTAAATTTTTGAGGAGCAAAATCCGTTTAAATGCATGTGTCGTATAGACTATTGGTTACAGATAACCAGAAATTTATTCTAAGCGTTTGGAATAATTTTTTATTAGAATTTACTGAATAAATAAGCATGTCATTATTTTAAGCAAAAAAAAACCGAACTAGTCGGTTTTTTATCACTAAAAGAGTAAGTTGACCTTACTCTTCTTAGTTAAATATGTATTATAGAGCTACGATGTTTACAGCATTTGGGCCTTTTTGACCTTGTGCAATGCTGAATTCAACTTGTTGGCCTTCAGCCAAAGTTTTGAAACCAGAGTTTGCGATTTCGCTGAAATGAGCAAAAACGTCTGGACCTGACTCTTGTTGAATGAAACCGAAACCTTTAGTTTCGTTGAACCATTTAACAGTACCTTTAACAACAGCTGAGTTTGACATAATATAAATCCTAATGATTTTTTAAATAATTTAAAGTCGTCTTACCGACCTACAATGACTTTGAAAATAATAAAGAATGGAACCTAAAATCTAAAAAAACGAAGGATTATGACTAAAACTGCGATACTTAAAGAAGATTTAACGAAACAAAACTTTTTTTCAAGCCTAATAATACACTTTTCCCCAAAGTATACAAGCAATTATTAGAATTATTTTATTAATTAAAGCTGATATTTTAAATAATCATTTATTTACAATAACTTAAATCAATAATTTTTTATTAATTTTATCTTTACTAATGATTATAGCTAGAAATCAAACATGATCTAGTGTTTTGGATAGGTTCTACAATAAAAAAAAGACCTGATAATCAGGTCTTTTTCAGTGCTTTAATTTTTTTATCAACATAAATTATCGATATAAATTAATGATAACCATGTAACTGACGATATAAGCCAGGGGTTACACCTGTCCATTTTTTGAAAGCACGATGGAAAGTCGATGTTTCACTAAAGCCAACTTGTTGCGCAACATCTTCTAAGGTTAAATCTGGATTCAATAATAAATGAATCGCAGCATCACGGCGTAAAGCATCCTTAACACCCTGATAACTCTTACCTTCCGCAGCCAAACGGCGACGTAAAGTTTGTGGCGATAAGTAAAGCATTGAAGCCACATCATTCAACGTTGGCATTTCTTCGCCAATCTGACTCTTTAATACTTCACGAATACGAGATGTGAGCGAATTGGTATTTTTAAATTTAACCAGAAGTTGCGCAGGAGCAGCTTTTAGAAACTCCTCCAAACTCGCTTCATCTTGACGAATAGGTAAATCTAAATAATCTGCGGCAAAAGTAATTTCGGTACGTGGCATATCAAATTGCATGACGGGAGCAAAAAATAGTGCATCGTATTCGTCAGCATGACTCGGTCGCGGATAGCCAAAATGAACGCGCTCCAAAGGAATGCGGCGTTCAATTAACCATGACGCTAAACCATGCCAAATCATAAGCATACTTTCAGTAATGAAATGATCTGGATCCATGGTTTTTGGAATAAGCGGCACTAAACGTGCTTCATGTTTATCACGCTCAACAGCAACAGACCACTCGTCTCCGAATAGCTTATAGAATTGCGATGAGAGCTCTAGGGCTTCACCCAAGGTTTTGGCATGAATGATCAATTGACACATGATAGCAAACGAGCCTAAACGTCTTGGTTGAATATCAAAACCAGCATGCTCGTCTTGAGTCACCATCCACATCATTTTAATAAAACGCGTGTATTGCTCAGGAGAAATACGTGCTTTAGGTTGACGAAGTAATTCCGCTTCTATGCCTACGTGTGAAAGTAAGGTGTCAACATCCATTCCTAGACGCTTTACACCTGTCAGGGCTGCATTAACGAAATGGATACTAATCGTATCACGGCTCATGTTAATTCCTTCAGTCTCTTTGATGTTCACTTTCAATTGACCTAAATGACACTAAAAAATGTTTGATTGGCGATTTACAACATAGCAAATCACCTTTTTACATCTTAAATTGCCGAAATGATCAAGGTAAATGGCTGAACATGACATTGTTATGTTTGTTTTATATTTCTAATATGATGTAAAAATCAACCTGAATTTGGTAAAAACGACTATGACAACAGCTTTAAAAGGATTGAAAGTTCTCGATTTTTCGACTTTATTACCCGGTCCATTTGCGACTATGTACCTTGCAGATATGGGTGCAGAAGTTGTTCACGTAGAGTCACCTACACGTCCAGATCTAGTCCGTTTGTTCCCTCCTTATGCCAATGGACAAGCGACTTCACATAGCTATTTAAACCGTAATAAACAATCTGTAGCACTCGATTTAAAAGATCCTAAAAATATAGAACTCATCAAACAAAAAATTTCAGATTTCGATATTGTTGTTGAACAGTTTAGACCCGGTGTGATGCAACGTTTAGGATTGGATTATCAAACACTTGCAGAGATTAACCCCAAACTTATTTATTGTTCAATTACAGGTTATGGTCAAACTGGTTCATATAAAGACAAAGCAGGTCATGACATTAACTATGTTTCATTGTCAGGGATTGCAGGACATAGTGGTCGCCAAGACAGTGGACCACCGCCAATGGGGATCCAAATTGCTGATGTTGCAGGTGGATCTTTACATGCGGTCATCGGTATTCTTGCAGCAATTACAGAACGCCAAAGCAGTGGTATCGGACAATATATTGATATTTCGATGACAGACTGTGTGGTAACTATGAATAATATGGCTGCAGCAGCCAGTATTGCTGGTGGACAAAACCAATGTGTAGAAAATGAACAACTGAATGGCGGAACATTCTATGACTATTACCGTACGCAAGACGATCGTTATATTTCAATCGGCAGTTTAGAGCCACAATTTATGAATGGTTTAGCTACAACACTTGAACTACCTAGCATCTTACAAAAAGGGGCTTCTTTTGATTCGGATGACCGCAAAGAGGTCAAACAAGCCATTCAAAATAAAATTCAAACAAAATCTTGGGAGGAATGGCGTCAAGTTTTCAGCCACCTCGATTATTGTGTAGAACCTGTTTTAAAACTAGAGGAGGCTTTAACCTCTCCATTGGCAAAAGAACGCAATTGGGTGGTCGATGTTCCATTAAAATCTAATGCTGAGCAAAAAGAACCACAATTAGCATGTCCAATTAAATTTTCTCGTTCACAAATGCGTTATGACTTTATTGGTCAAGATTTAGGGGAAGGTGAATGGTAATTCATCTCACCATTGAGCCTTAAAATTTCGATTATTAAAATTACAAATTTGCTTAAATATTAACAATTCACATAAGTTGTAACTTCACATATAGATGTAACCTACAAAATAAGGGTTGTATCTATATGTTTTTTAGCATTTTAAATACTTGCTTTTTTCACCAATAAAAACCGCCTTTTATTTATACGATTAAAAATATAACGCCAATCCATAATCCTATTGCCCCACCCACAAATCTCAAAACTAGATTCTTAATTTAATCTTTAAAAACAGTATTTTATACATTCGTTAATATTTACCATTTTTTAATGTTCTCTCGGCATAATAAGCAAGTAGGCACGCCTTAAAAAATACTCAAATAATTATCACAATAAGATAAAATAGCAAGAATAAGTTACATAAAATCGATCAAAATAATAGATTTATGTACTAAAACGAGAGTATTATTTACAATTAGTTGCAGTTTTGTTAATAAGGTCGCCGAATATGAAGAAAATTAAAGATAGTCCATTTTGGGTTATTAGTCTTTTGTCATTAAGTTGCTCTATACAAATTGTACATGCTACAGAAGCATTTAATCCTGAAAGCCAATGGATGTTGGGGGATTGGAATGGAAAACGTACCGAATTACAGAAAAAAGGTTATGACTTTAGCTTAGGCTATACAGGTGAAATGGCAACGCTACTCGATGCCAATCATCATTCAAGTCACGGTACTGAATATGCTGACCAATTCGCGATTGGTACACATATAGATTTAGAAAAAGTCCTCGGTTGGAAAGACACCGAAGCTCAAATCACAGTGACTGAACGTAATGGTCGCTCACTGTCTCAAACTTCAGATGCCTTAGCAGGACATTTAAGTTCTAGCCAAGAGGTTTGGGGACGTGGTCAAACTTGGCGTTTAACCGATTTCTGGATAAAGAAACAATTTTTAGATCAGAAACTGGATATCAAAGTCGGACGCTTTGGTGAAGGTGAAGATTTCAATAGCTTTGATTGTGATTTCCAAAACCTCGCGCTATGTGGCTCTCAAGTGGGTAATTGGGTCGGTGACCAATGGTACAACTGGCCTGTTAGCCAATGGGCAGCTCGAGTGAAATACTCGATTCAACCTGATTTATATGCACAAATTGGTGCTTATGAATACAATCCTGAAAATTTAGAACGTGGTAAAGGTTGGAATCTCAGTACAGATGGTTCACATGGTGCAATCATTCCCGCAGAAGTTGTGTGGCAACCCATTGTTGGCGTGAGCAAATTACCGGGCGAATATCGTTTTGGTTATTACTACAGTACGGCGGATGCAGCTGAAATCTTACATCCTGAACAAACCTATCATAAACAAGGCGCTTGGATTGTTGCTAAGCAGCAATTAACAGCGCATAACGGCGATAAAACCCGTGGTCTAACTGGTTTTGTGAATGTCACCGTACATGATTCGGATACCAACCGTGTCGGTAATATGCAAAACGCTGGACTTGTCTATAAAGGTGCTTTTGATACGCGGCCTAAAGATGAAATTGCTTTTGGTATCTCTCGAATCAGCATCAATGATGATGTCAATGACATACAAACTCGTCAGCAAGACGATGAATATAACGCTGAAATTTATTACGGCGTTCATGCAACCAATTGGCTCACCATTCGCCCGAATGTGCAATATATCCGTCATGTTGGCGCATATAAAAATGGGGAAAATGCGTGGGTTGGTGGCATCAAGTTACAAACTGCGTTTTAGTTTATAGATAATAAATATTTCTCTGCACAGTATTCACACAGCTGTGTTTTGAGATATTTAAGATCTAAAAATTCAACCAAAGTACCTCATCATTCTGACTTAAGATCGTTGAGGATTTTTAGAATTAAGAAAATATAGGTGGTCATTATGCAGACTCCATCTTCCGGACTGAGAACATTGACGATTGTAATTGCAATCATCTTTGGTCTAGTTCTATTGATCGGTGGAATATGGCTTGCAGTTTTAGGTGGGTCTTGGTACTACATCATTGCAGGCTTATTGTTCATTGCAACAGCAATATTATTACGCAAACATAAGGCAACTGCCCTACTGGTCTATTCAGCACTGGTTCTCGGCACTGTCATTTGGGGACTTTGGGAAGTTGGTTCAGACTTCTTTGCACTTGCTCCTCGTTTAGATATTTTAGGTGTATTTGGTCTGTGGTTACTCATTCCCGCAGTCACACGTGGTTTCGAAGCCAAAACTGCAAAAGTTGCTTTATCGGGTACATTAGCAATTACCATTGCAGTCATGGTTTATTCTATTTTTAATGATCCACAAGAAATCCGTGGCACATTATCGACTAATCAACCTACCCCTCAAGCAGTTGAAGGCATTGCCGATGCAGACTGGCCTGCTTATGGTCGGACTCAATCGGGATTACGTTATTCTCCATTAACTCAGATTAATGAAAAAAATGTTAAAGATTTAAAAGTTGCTTGGGAATATCACACCAACGATTTCAAAACAGATAAAGATTCTGGAGAAACGACCAATCAGGTGACGCCAATTAAAATTGGCAATAACATGTACATCTGTACAACTCACCAAAAATTGGTTTCTTTAGATCCATCAACAGGTAAAGAGAAGTGGGTATTTGATCCAAAACTCAAAGCGGACAATACTTTCCAACATTTAACTTGTCGTGGTGTTTCGTATTACGATGCAAATAATACCACTGGGTTTGCAACAAGTTTACAAGCTAAAAAATCTGCTTCTACAGAATGTCCACGTAAAGTTATTCTTCCTGTAAATGATGGTCGTCTTGTTGCCGTGAATGCAGATACAGGTAAAGCATGTAGCGATTTTGGTCGTAATGGCGAAGTTGATTTACAAAAAGATATGCCTTTCCCTTATCCGGGTGGCTATATTCCAACCTCACCACCTGTTGTCACAGGGACAACCATTATCATAGCAGGTTCAACCACAGATAATTATTCAACAGAAGAACCTTCTGGTGTAATCCGTGGTTATGATGTGAATACGGGGGCATTACTGTGGGTATTTGACACAGGTGCTGAAGATCCAAATAAAATTCCTGGACCTGGTCAAAAATATGTACACAATTCTCCAAATGCGTGGGCACCTTTAGCTTATGACGAAAAATTGGATATCGTATATGTCCCGACAGGTGTAGGCACACCAGATATTTGGGGTGGAAACCGAACAGAATTACATGAACGTTATGCGAACTCTATGCTCGCAATTAATGCTTCTACAGGTAAATTAATCTGGAATTTCCAAACAACCCATCATGACTTATGGGATATGGATGTACCTTCACAACCAACCTTAGCTGATATTGATGTAAAAGGTACTAAAGTTCCTGCAATTTATGTTTTAACCAAAACTGGGAATGCCTTTGTATTAGATCGTCGTAATGGTGAAGCAATTGTACCCATTACTGAACGTCCAGTACCGCAAAGTGTGAAACGTGGACCACAAACCAAAGGTGAAAGATATTCACCTACACAACCATTTTCAGATTTTGATTTAGCACCGAAAGATAAATTAACAGATAAACAAATGTGGGGTGCAACCATGTTTGACCAGTTAATCTGTCGCGTGTCATTTCATAAATTAAACTATGACGGTATTTACACTCCACCATCTGAAAATGGAACACTGGTTTTCCCTGGTAATTTAGGTGTATTTGAATGGGGTGGCATGTCAGTCAATCCAGATCGTCAAATCGCAGTGATGAATCCAATTGGCTTGCCATTTGTATCTAAACTAATCCCTGCCGATCCGAATCGTAAACAAACTGCGAAAGGTGCAGGAACAGAAGCTGGTGTGCAGCCAATGTACGGCGTACCTTACGGTGTGGAAATCAGTGCTTTCTTGTCTCCATTTGGCTTACCATGTAAACAACCTGCTTGGGGCTTTGTGGCAGGCGTAGACTTGAAAACACATGATGTTGCTTGGAAAAGACGTATCGGTACAATTCGAGACAGCTTACCAGGTATTCCTTTACCTCCATTTAAAATGGGCGTTCCAATGCTCGGTGGTTCAATCTCTACTGCTGGGAATGTCATGTTCATTGGCGGTACACAAGATAACTATATCCGTGCGATTAATGTGACCAATGGTGATGAACTTTGGAAAGGTCGTTTACCTGCAGGCGGTCAAGCAACGCCTATGACCTACGAAATGAATGGTAAACAATATGTGGTGATTATGGCGGGTGGCCATGGTTCATTTGGTACCAAAATGGGTGACTCTTTAGTTGCTTATGCGCTACCTAATTAATCAATCAATCAACTTAACCATATCTCTAAAAAACAGGTCTTCGTGACCTGTTTTTTTTATTGTCTTTTTAATGAGGGAAATAACTAAAAGGCTCTACTTTTCACCTGACCATTAAAATAAAAACAATCTTCTACTCGAACCTTCTGTACAGGCGATAACGCATCTAAATCAAACCATTGATATTCAGAATGTTCATTACTCAGCCGAATACTTTGCCCTGCTAAAATTTTACAACGAAAGATAAATGCATGCGAATTGACCGCTGCATGAAAATAAACCCCAGACAAATACTCCACGGTAATCTCGCAACCCAATTCTTCAGCACATTCACGAATTAAAGCCTTATGAATCGTTTCACCATGATCCAAGCCACCACCAGGTAAACCCCATGCATAATCGGCATAAGTCGCTTTGAGCAATAAGACTTGATTCAATTCATTGAAAATAACAGCATGTGAACTTAGACGATAAAAATCATGAAATCCCATAATTTAGATCCATTCAAACCTATTTAGCCAAATAGCATTTAGAAAATATTAAGCGCAATGCATAAACAATGGCGATTGCAAAAATACTATAACCGAGTGATTGAATGAACATGGGAATACACAAGACGACAATCGTGGTGATTGGATATAGCCACCTTTTAAAACCTGACAGATGGTGTAATTCGTGCAAAAACCACAAAGTTACATTATAAATTATTAAGGAAACGGCAACAAAATAAGCAACCTGTTGTCCAGATACTTCTGTCTGATGTGTGACGACATCTACAGCTGCAGCCAAACCTGCACCTAAAGCCGCAATACTGACAAAGATAAAGAAATGGCCATAACCCCATATAAATGCACGTTTTTGACTCACTAAACGGTCTGCAACTTCATGATCGAAATACGCCCACCACATGGTAAACATAATCAATAAGCCACCAATCATTAAAAATAGTAACTCTGTACTAAATAATTGCTGACTCAAAGCATCTGAAATAGCAGCAAAGCAACCAATAATCGACTCACCCAATACAATAATCGTCAATAAGGCATAACGTTCTGAAATATGATGTGGATGCCATGGCGTCATGTTATGTGCCTCTGCAAAAATAGGGACACTAAGTTCCATGACAACCAGTAATAAGAATAAATAAATCGTGAAATTAATTGGAGTGAAATGAAACAATAACCAGCCGACCTGAACAATAATAATTCCAAAGGCATAACGTAAAGCTGTTTGTCTACGCTCAAGGTCATTCACCGCGACTCGAAACCATTGCGTAACCAAACTCAATCGCATGATCACATAACCAATAATAATCACGTCAAAATCCTGTTGCTGAAAAGCAAAAGGAATCCCTGCGGCAATAACCAAAGACCCAATAATTTGAATAAAGGTCAAAATACGATAAATCGCATCGTCATTGTCATAAGCAGAGGCAAACCAACTAAAATTCATCCAAGCCCACCACAGAGCAAAAAACACCATAAAATAGAGTGTTAGACCATGAGCCCAGTGATTTTCAACAATACTATGATGTAACTGTTGCCCAGCTGTAGCAATTGCCACAACAAAAATAAGGTCAAATAATAGCTCTAGGGGTGTTGCAACACGATGTGATTCATGTGGATTTCTTGGAGTTAAAGGTTTAAGCCACTCATGCTTAGCTAACAATGGATTGGGCATTTTTGATTACTTTATTGAAATTATGTACATAATTCTTTCAAATCCAAATCATTCATTCAAGTGGATTCTAATTATTTTTTCTGTTTTTAAGATGAAGTGTGACTCATTATATTGTAATCACTATTGATCTTAATCACTGGCTAGATTCATCACTGCAATTATAATTTTTTAAACTCACGGATTGAGTCACAAAAATCCACACATAAAAACTCTAATGTGAATTGATATTAGAGCTTGTTATATAAAAAATCGTCAAATAACCAACCTCAATTTAGGTCGATCCTTGAGTACAATCGCTTTCCCAGTCACCATATCAATCGGCATAGAAATATGTTGATGAACCACCAACCAATGACCCTTTTTCTTTTGCATACATAAAGTTGTTCGGCACCACGGCATCTGCAACTTACCTTGAAGTAACGAATTTTCAACTTTAGAATGACAATGTATAACCGCAAGATCATCTGACGTGTAAACTTTCATATCACGACGAACAATCTTGATATGGTCATTGAAGTAAGGGCTAAATTTCTGCCATTCTTGTTTATAGGCATCAATACCATCGAGTTGTGAACTCACATCAAACATACTTACATCATGCGCACATTGTTCAACTAAATGGTCTATCTGCTTACCAATGACAGCAGCATCCCACAATTCGATCTGTGACAAAACCTCATTTACGATCTGTTTATTACCATCAACTTCAATTTTCATCGGGTAACCTCTTATTTTTTATTTGTGATGAATTTATCATTTAATCTACAATATGTGAAGTATTTTATTTTATCTTTTGGTGAATTTTATATTCTTAATGAAATTTTAGATCTGTTTTTATACTTTTAATTTCATATAATATTTCTATATTATAAAATTATTCCAAAGCAACAACACTAAAATTAATAAAACCCAAATAAATCAGCATCATGTTTTATTCAGTTAACATGCAATCTGACTTGTAAAATATTTTGCATTTTTTTTAAGTTATATATTATCAAGTATTAATTAATAAAACTTCACGAAATATTAATTTAAAATTAACCCACCCTCAAAAAGACCCTTTACTAAGAATCTATTTCAGATCAATCATATAATTAAGACAATATTATTATTTTTAAAAATATTGAGAATTTTTACTGTTAGCTAATGAGAACCCATCAGAATTGTTAACCGATTCATTTTCATCATAAATAGAAAAAAGCATGTTAAAACATGCTTTTTTCTATTCTTCATGACACTTATGCTTCTAATGTTAGATCCTTAATCTGATCGGATGCACCATTTTTCTTCACAGACTCGATACCATTATCACGTGCAGAATCACTTGAATAGAACTGACTAGTTCCAATAATTTGGTGATTTGCTGCTTTCAAATTAAAATAAGGTTTACCATTTTTAGCTTCTAAACGCTCAAAACTAGTATCATTTGGGCTGTTTTTTTGAACAGATTCAATTCCATTATGCGCAGAGGCTTTGGCTTTATACAATTCACTGTTCAGAATAACTTCCCCATTCCCTGCTTTTAATACAAAGCGATATTGACCATCTTTTGCTTGACTAATTTCATACCATCCTGACATGCTTCACCTCTTCATTATTTTCAGTTTTTGTATTTCACAGCGTATATTGAATAAAAATCACGCTATAGATATGAAATATAAATGACTTTTTCAGTTTAAAAAAGTTTATTTTGTTATCACTTTATTACTTACATAAACCTTTGTTTAATCTAATTAAAATTGCGATATATAAACAAAACTAACTACGCAAGTAGATGGCTAGAATATAAAACAATAAAATTCAAAATTTTAATTATCATGCATTTTAAGTTTAAGCAGATGAGTCTCTATCCTATTCATAACCATGAAACAGCAGTGATATAAGTCCTCACAGATATCATTCAATTGGATATTGTAACGATGAAGATTCTCTTAGATTGATTGTTAAATAACGTTGCTAATAATTTGAAATATTGGATTTTTATTATCGAATCTACAATTATAAAAAGCCCAAAAATGTAGTTTTTGAGCTGAATTAAAACATTGATATTTCACTACTCATTCAAGAATGAGTAAATTATGCTTTTTTAACAAACTCAGATTTCAGCTTCATTTGACCAATACCATCAATTTTACAATCGATATCATGCCCATCACTCACATCAGTCAAAACACGAATATTTTTAACTTTCGTGCCTACTTTGACTACAGATGAAGATCCTTTGATTTTTAAATCTTTGACCACAGTTACCGAGTCACCATCCGCCAAAACATTGCCAAAAGCATCCTTAATGACAGCATCTTGATCTTGAAGTGGCTGGTCATTTTCTTTCCACTCAAAGGCACATTCAGGACAAATGAGTAAATCATTGTCTTGATAGGTATATTCTGAGTGACATTTAGGGCATTGTGGTAAAGACATAACAACCTCAAAAAAATAGCAAAGAATTGATCATAACATTAATATATTTTTCATGAGCTTAAAACCCATATTAATTCTATGGAAATATATTACATCATTGCTAAAAAAGCCATTAATACATCGACATGATTACGACCTTGATTTTTTGCTGCCGTCACTAAAGTAACATCATTTTTTTCAACTATTTGATGTAATTCAGCCAGTTGTGTTGTAGAACTCTGTAATTCAGTCTGATATTTTTGCTGAAACTCTTCCCATCGATTTTCAATATCTTCGTGATACCACTTCCGAAGTTCGTTGGATGGCGTAATTTCTTTCGCCCACCAATCAATTTGAGCATTTTCTTTTTTTAATGCCTCTAGTCCACAGACGATCGACCAAAATACGTTTGCCATCAGCATCTGAAACTTCATCATAAATACGTTTGCTTCGAATCGTCATTTTACCCCTTACCTACTTGAGTCTCTGATCAACTCTGATAACAATCGATCTGATTAGGAATCGTTCTCTATATTTCTATTGATCAGGAATAGATGGATTAACCAATAATCCCAACAACTGTAAAGACTCTTGCCAACCCAAGTAGCATGCTTCGACAGGAATCGCCACTGGAATACCAGACTGGGTAATATTCACTTCAGTTCCAACTAAAACGGCTTTAAGTTCAATCGTTACGTTTATTTTTCCAGCCAATTCAAGATTATCAAACTCGTCAAAATAACGAATATATTGGTTCGGAATTAACTCTTCATAAGTACCACCAAAAGAATGAGTAGAGCCTGTAGAAAAATTGGTGAATGACATCTTATACGTTCCACCCACAGTGGCATCGATATGATGAACTTTGGCAGAAAAACCATGTGGCGGCATCCATTTAACCAAAGCATCTGGATCTAAAAAGGCACGATATACACGTTCGGGAGGCGCACTAAATACACGATGCAGCTTGACTGTATTACTCATTTTTCAAATCCTTTAATTTTATTTTTATCACCAAAATACAGTGTACAGCTCACTAAAATGATATTTGTATCTTTTTTATTTCATATGGCTTTGTCTTAAACCCAAACTTTGCAAAAAGTGAGCAGAATAATCTAACTTTTCTAGCACACATCAACACTACCTCAAATTGAGAATAAACAAGAAAAAAAGCAATAAGTTACAAATAAACCAGTTGAAAAATAGTCTTATGCCTACTACATTGAAGATGAAAGTCAAAATATAGCAAGGAGCATATTCATGACTAAACTCGCAGTAAACCTATCTATGATTTTTACTGAAGTCCCTCTCATCGAACGCTTTGCTTTGGCTCATTCACATGGATTCCATCATATTGAAATCCAATTTCCCTATGAACTGAGTATTGATGATATTCAAGCTCAAATGAAGCTATATGATTTACATATCTGCCTGATTAATGTGCCTGCTGGGGATTTAATGCAAGGTGGAGATGGCTTAGCAGGTATTCCAGGTCGTGAAATTGCTTTTCATCAAGCTTTAGAATTGGCAATTGAATATGCAATAGCACTTAATGTACCCAGTCTGAATATTTTGGCAGGAAAACAGCCTAAAGATGCAGACCTACTTCCTTGTTTAAATATACTTTCAG
The DNA here is from genome assembly GCF_048552595.1 of Acinetobacter psychrotolerans. NCBI lineage: Bacteria > Pseudomonadati > Pseudomonadota > Gammaproteobacteria > Moraxellales > Moraxellaceae > Acinetobacter > Acinetobacter psychrotolerans. The sequence goes on from NZ_JBIMDK010000020.1 coordinate 46,858, forward strand.
ACAATTTTAAACTGGCATGTCACCTTCTGTCTGAATATAACATTCAGCCTGTATTTGAAATGATTAATGGCACGGATATGCCACGGTTTTTGGTTCAAAATATCGCTCAAGCGCAAGAAATGTTAGAAGCCGTTCAACATCCTGCATTAAAAATGCAATTTGATTGTTATCACATGGCGATGATGGGAGAAGATGTTCTTTCAGCGCTACAAGAAAATATTGATTGGATTGGACATATTCAATTTGCAGATTGCCCAGGACGTCATGAGCCAGATACCGCTCAAATTGACTATTCATCGATTTTTACTTGGCTTAAAAAAAGCACATATACAGGCTATATCGCCGCAGAATACAAACCACAATCACATTCTAATCAATCATTTGCATGGAAGGATAAATACTTTTCCAATAATAATAGCCACTAAATTGATTGTTTTTAACCCAATATTCACATTCTGAATGTTTGAATTTTTTACATAAAAGCGTTATATTAGTGGGTGAAATATAGTTTGGAAAATATACCTTAATGAATTTAGAACCATCGCCCAGCGCTTCTAATTCTCAAGAACTTGCAATGAACCCTAGAAATCTAGATGTAGACACTTGCCTTAAAGTTGTACAAGAAGCTCTACTTGATGTAAAAGCCAAAGATATTATTGAACTTGACGTTAGTGCAATCAGCAACGTTTCAGATGCTATTGTTATTGCTAGCGGCACTTCAACTCGCCATGTAAAGGCACTTGCAGATAATGTAGCTGATGAAGCTCGTAAAGCAGGTTTTCGCCCGATTGGTGTTGAAGGCGAACGAGATGCAGAATGGATCCTAGTCGATTTAGGTCTTGTTGTTGTTCATGTCATGCTACCTACTGCACGTAAATTCTATGATTTAGAAAGCTTATGGCGTGTAACTCCCGAGAAAGCATAACTTGATTTAAATACTAGCGAAAACAAATACTGGAAAAGCGACTATATGTCGCTTTTTTTGTTTTCAGTTCCTGTTGAAACATTTCTAACTCGGCTTTTTAGATTTACTATTTTTAGAACTTCTGATTTTAAATCTGTTGTTGCTGTTTCAACTTAAGCCATGAGTCTATTTTACAAATCGTTTTAAACACAATATATGCAATGGTAAAACTCCATATAAAGTTGACCAATATACCTAAACCTTGTGCCATAAAACTGGTTTTTCCAATCAACTCTGGTGCTAAATTTTGATGGAATGCGACTGCCCAAGCACCCCAAACCCCACAAACGCCATGCACAACAAGCACTTCTCGGACATGCTTAGAATCGATCCACCTCGTTAATAGGGTTGGAATATAAACAGTTAAGATTCCAGAAATCAAACCAATAAACAGTGCAAAGTAAATATTCACAAAACCACAACTTGCGGTAATTGCAACCAAACCACCTAAGGCGGCCTTGATTAATTCAGACCATGACATGATGCGTTTATTTAAGAATAAGGAAAATATTAACGGAGAAATCATTGCCCCAAACAGTGCTGCAAATGAGTTCATGACAATAATACTCACATCAACCCGAATCGCTGAAATATAAATAACATTTAAACCAGACCAAGCCAACCAAAGTACAAAACCTGCTAATGCTAAAGATAGAATTTTATAATCTTCAAACATCAAATCTTTTTTAATAAATTCTTCTTTTTGCTTAGATTTTAGCGTTAAGTAACCTGCTAAAACGATCCAAGCTGCTGTGGAATGCACAACCGTTGACCCTGCAAAATCAATGAATCCTGCTCGCTTTAACCAACCACCACCAAAAATTAAATTCCCCCAAACCCAACTACTAAAAATAGGAAAAATAATCGCAGAAATCATCAGACCTGTGAGCCAATGCACCACAATTGAGGATGATGATGGAATAACACGCCCAACCACTGTAGTAATCGTCGTTGCCATAAGTGTATAAAAAAATAGTAGATTCCAATGCCAACCTTGCAAACTATTTGCCAGACGATTAGAAGTATCACCAATCCCCCAAAATACCAATTTCGAACAGATAAAACTAAAAAAAATGATGCCTATAATGGCTGAAATATAATTGATGATTAAACTATAAATAGATTTAGAATTATGTTCATAGCCACCCTCTGCAACAGCAAAACCTGCTTGCATTAAAATGACAAAAATACCGCCTAAAAATAATAACTTGAAGTCTGGAACGAGATTAAATGCTGCAATATCAATTTCTAACGATGTACTTAATGCAAAGCTACTAGAACTATAGAAACCCAATAATAAAAGCATACTGTACTTGAGTCGCATCATTTTGACTGACCTTAATTTATTTTCGACCTATTCATTACAATATAAAATCACAAAAAATATGGTTTTAGATGAGTAGGTAACACTTAATGTGCACAGTATAGTTGTTTACACAAAACAAACAAACTACATTTTTGTATTCTTAAGGCGCTTAAACTGAAGTTTACATATTATTTTATAATCAGAATATTTATTTTACTATTTATCAATTGATAAATTTTAGGGTGATTGTATTTTTTAATATTGATCTATTGGATAAAATTTTGTTTTTCTTTCCACTTTCTCCCCACCCAATTACGCTCTCACGTCAACCCGATCACCATTTGATGAAGTTGCATCCTCAATAAACTCTCAAACAAGTAAAAGAGCTTTTTTAGGTACAACTTGATATTCAGCGCGAATATGATGACAACAACCACTTTTATTAATAGTTTTGAACCACTCTTCATTTCAAAAGTTTACGTATATGAAATTGGTGAAATAAGCAACAAAACCATTCCTAAATTGATTCCGATTAGCTTCATTAAAGTTCTCGTATAGATTCTTCATATTCTTGTTTGAATATTGGCAATAATGAAACATTAAAAAACCACCCGAAGGTGGTCTTTTACATCAATAGCGCCAGAACTTAATGTCCATTGCCATTAATTGCTTTCGTCATTTCTTCAACAACTTTCTTCGCATCACCGAAAATCATCATTGTTTTATCGTTATAAAACAAGTCATTATCTAGACCTGCATAACCTGTTGCCATAGAGCGCTTGATCACCATAATAGTACGTGCTCTGTGTGCTTCAAGAATTGGCATACCATAAATTGGTGATGTTGGATCATCTTTTGCCGCAGGGTTAACCACGTCATTTGCGCCAATAACCAGAACGACATCTGTCGCAGGGAAATCAGAGTTGATTTCATCCATTTCTAAGATATCTTCATACGCAACATCTGCTTCTGCAAGAAGTACGTTCATATGACCAGGCATACGGCCTGCAACTGGGTGGATCGCAAAACGAACTTTTACACCTTGTTCTTTTAGGATTTCACACAATTCTTTAACCGCATTTTGTGCACGACCTTGCGCCATACCATAACCAGGTACAATCACAACGCTGTCCGCATTTGACATAAGGAAGCCAGCATCATCTGCAGAACCTGAACGGTGGTTACGTTGAACTTGTTCACCTTTGTCTGTAGCAGCAACCGCCGTACCGCCCATCGCACCACCAAATAACACATTGATGATAGAACGATTCATCGCTTTACACATGATGTAAGACAGAATCGCACCAGATGAACCGACAAGTGAACCTGCAACAATCAACATATTGTTTTCAAGTGTGAAACCAATACCTGCCGCTGCCCAACCAGAGAATGAGTTAAGAAGCGATACTACAACTGGCATATCACCACCACCCACTGGTGCAATCCAGACCCACCCCAATACAAGTGCAAGTGCTGTCATTGCCCAGAAAGCTTGCATATTACCTGTCGTGAAGAAGTAAACTCCACAAGCTAACATCGCAAGGAAAATGATTGCCTGAACAGGTTTAACCCATGCACCAGAAATCGTTTTTGCCCATTTTTTCGCAGCCAATTTACCATAAGCAAATACAGAAGCTGTGAACGTAATAGCACCGACGAAACAACCTACAAATAATTCAAACAAATGTACGCTGCTCATATGAGCATGTTGTACACCTGCAGCAGTCAAAGCAGATTCATTTTGAGCAAATAATGCAGTCAATTGGTTGTTATGTAGAATTGCAGCAATCGCAATTAGTACTGCAGCCAAACCAACTAAAGAGTGCATCAAAGCAACTGTTTCAGGCATTTGTGTCATTGGCACTGTACGTGCACGAGCAATACCTACAACGGCACCAAGTACCATCGCACCACCAATCATCCAAACAACAGGATGGTCAGCAACAAAGAAAGTGGTGATTACAGCTATCGCCATTGCGACCATACCGTAACGGTTACCTTGAATTGCTGTTTTAGGACCTGACAAACCACGTAAGGTTAAAATGAAAAGTACAGCACCAACAAGGTAGAACCAATCTGCATATTCTTTAATGAATTCCATGGATTAGCCCTCTTTTTTCTTTTGTTTCGGCTTAAACATTTCAAGCATACGCGCTGTTACAGCGAAGCCACCAAAAATATTAATACTTGCCAAGAACACTGCAACTGCACCAAGTACACTCACAACATTAACCGATTGGAATTGCACGCTTGCTTCAACTAAACCAGGAATACCGACAGTTTGTAGCATTGCACCCACAACGATAATTGAAGACAAAGCATTGGTTACCGCCATTAATGGCGTATGCAATGCAGGTGTAACACCCCAAACCACGTAGTAACCAACAAAGATGGCTAAGACGAAAATAGTAATAGTTTCAACCATGATGACTCTCCTTAACCACGTTTGAGCAGTACTTGACCGCCATGAGCTACCAGAAGTGCTTTATGAATTTCGTCTTCTTGATTGATCACAAAGTTTTTCTCTTGATCAAATAAAGTTTCTACGAAATTAAAAACGTTACGTGCATACAATGACGAAGCTTCAGTCGAAACTGTAGAAGGGATATTTGGGATACCTAAAATGGTCACACCATTGTCAGTCACCACATTTTCGCCATTCTTAGAACCTTCAACATTACCGCCCGATTCCACTGCCATATCCAGAATAATTGAGCCTGGCTTCATTTTGGCAACTGTTTCAGCCTTAATTAAGCGTGGTGCATCACGACCCGGTAAAAGAGCTGTAGTAATCACGATATCTGCATTCGATACAGCTTTATCAACAATGATCGCTTGGTCTTGAATGTATTGCTCACCTGGCATCCATCCATAACCATTTTTAGCAGCATCAGCCGCTTTTTGTTTTTCTTCATCAGACATCGGTACGTCTAACCATTTACCGCCAAGTGATTCCACTTGATCACGTGCAGTTGGACGTAAATCTGTTGCTTCAACAACTGCACCCAAACGTTTTGCAGTCGCAATCGCTTGAAGACCTGCAACACCAACACCCATAATGACAATACGTGCTGGTTTAACAGTACCCGCAGCAGTCATCAGCATTGGGAACATACGTTGATATTCCGCAGCAGCTAAAAGCACTGACTTATAACCTGCAAGGTTGGCTTGAGAGGACAATACATCCATGTTTTGTGCACGTGATAATGTACGTGGCAAAAGCTCTAACGCAAATGCAGACACTTGTTGTGACGCAAATTGATCGAGTTCAGTATTACGGTAAGGGTCAAACATTGCAACAATAGCGGTACCTGCAGCAAGTTTTTGAATTTCGTCACCATGCGGCGCACGAACTTTCAAAATAATTTGACTACCTGTATAAGCATCGTCGGTAATTTTTGCACCAACTTGTTCATAGGCACTGTCAATGAAAGCAGCTTTTTTACCTGCTCCACGTTCAATGACTACACTATGACCAGCACTGATCAATTTTTTTACTGTTTCTGGCGTAGCAGCAACACGGTTTTCACCGACAACAGATTCTGTTGGGATACCAATCTGCATGAGCGTTCCTCAAGCTAATTTTTCTTCAAATAAACATCGTGTTTAGACGACGTTTTTCCCATAATGCGTTCTTATGAATTTTTGGATTCTAATTGAACTTAAATAAAATACTACCCAATATTTATTTAATAAATACCCATATTTTGAACTGATGATTCACAAATATCTTTAAATGACATATAAGGGCTTGCTTTTGTAATGACAAAAAATGCGACATTTTTCACCTATTTTCATCAAATCATAGGTTTTAAGTCCCAAATTGTTTATTTTTCACACACCACTTTTCTCAATTCTGTATTGGCTAGAAATTGCTTACTGGCATTTTCGGCATACAGTATATTTTTGTGCTTCGATGTGGATAGGATGAATCACTAGCAAAATAGATGCTTTCACCATCCTCAAATACATCATTCGCATTTCTGACAAAATTTCCGATTATTTTAAAGATCAAAATTGGCTATTTATTCCAATATTAGTGTCACAAATGTGAGTCTTTTTTTCATTCCATTTTTTAATTTAATTAATAAAAAAAAGTACTTAAAATTACCCCATTAAATGCCCTCTTTAGAAGTCAAAATTGATTACAAAATTTTCTACTATTTTTCCATTCGCCATTTTGCCGTGTAATACCTAAAGCACGTATTCATTTGAGTATTGTTTAAATGCACTATTTTTGTGCGCATTTTTTATACTTATCTTCATCTTCTTTATATCAAATGCATTTTGGGGGATCACTTTTATCTATTTTTCTTATTTTGATACATATTCATTGCATTTTAATGAAGTATTATTCAATTTTTTGCTCAAAATCACTTTCATCATGCTTTAAATCTCATATTACATTTTTTGATTGGATTAATTCTTTTTTTGCATTTTTTCTCATATTGGTCTAGGGCTATACTGCTTTGAGCACTTTTATTTTAAAAGCCTCTTCAATAAAGTTGATGTCATGAAACTCTCACTCTCTAGTACGCAAATGGGTTCAATCTTTGCACTTGGCGCAGCGTTCTTATTCAGTACCAAAGCTATTTTTATTAAACAAACTTATGCTTTATCGCCTTTAGTTGACGGCACTGTATTGATGGCTCTGCGCATGGTCAGCGCCTTGCCTTTCTTTTTATTACTGTGCTGGTTTAATCGTCACCATAATAAAAATATCGCAGTAAAAGATTGGATCTTGCTGGTTTTAGCAGGTCTGATTGGTTATTACTTTTCAAGTTGGTTAGATTTTTCAGGTTTGATGTATATCAGCGCATCGTTAGAACGGATCATTTTATTTTTATATCCGACATTAACGGTTATAGCGACAAGCGTTATTTATAAACAAAAAATGAGATTAAAAACCATCATTGCCATAGCCCTCAGTTACGGTGGAACAGTCATTGTGATGTTACAAGAGCAAAGCTCTGTACCCCATGAAGGTGACTTTTGGCTCGGTGTTAGCTTGGTCTTTGCGAGCGCTGTGTGCTTTGCAGGCTATTTGTTAATGACACCTAAACTGATCCAAAAATTTGGTTCATGGAATTATACGGGTTTAGCTTTAAGCATTGCCTGTTTTGGCACATTAACCCATTTCGCAATGACAACACCGAACCCCATTCAATTATTGAGTCAATTACCCATGCAGGTGATTTGGTACGGAATTGCCTTAGGCTTATTGGTCACAGTCTTACCTACCATTTTGATTGCGCAAAGTATTTCACGTTTAGGTGCTGCTCAAGCTGCCATGATTGGTTCGATTGGTCCAATTCTCACCATTATTTTGGCAGTCGCTTTACTCGGTGAACATATGAATGCGATACAATGGTTTGGTTGTTTATTAAATATTATTGGTGTCATGATGATCACCTTGTCTAAAAAGAAACTTGCACATTAAAACGTGCAAAAATTTGGAAGAAAAATGCATTTTAAAATTGTATCGCCAAGTGCGTGTGTAGATATTGAAAATATTCAATTGGCTCAAGCGCAGTTAGAACGTCTGGGTCATACCGTTAGTTTAGGGCAGCATGTATTTTCACAATATCGCTATTTGGCAGGTACAATTGAACAACGTATTAAAGATTTAAAACAGGCTTGTCTAGACCCAAATGTAGATGCAGTCTGGTTCGCGCGTGGTGGTACAGGTGCGGCAATGTTACTACCATACTTGGATGAATGGATTTTGAATAAACCAATCATTGGCTATTCAGATTCCACGGTGCTTTTAAACTATGTCGCAATGCATGGCGGTATGGCTTTACATGCACCTGTTTTCCAAGAAATTGCGGTGAAAAACCTAGACAATAGCCCTTTGTCATATGATGCTTTAAAAACCATTAGCCTATTAAATACCGATCAAAATAAGCCACAGCATTACACATTATCCAGTTCGAATTGTTTTACTCAAGAACAAAGCACAGATGAAATACAAATTTTGGGTGGAAATTTAACCGTCTTATGTAGCTTACAAGGTACACCCTACCCCTTACAACTGAATCAACCGAGCATATTATTGATTGAAGATGTCGGTGAACCTTACTACCGCATTGAACGCAGTTTAACGCAACTTTTACAAAGTATTGATACTTCACAACTCAAAGCACTAATTTTAGGTGATTTTTACCAATGCCCGCAAAAGAACGTCACGCAAAGCATGACAGAAATTGTGAGTGAACATTTAGAACCTTTAAAAATACCATTATATCAATGTGATTGGTTTGGGCACGGTGCGCTAAATCGACCTTTTTGGATAGGTAAAAAAGGGAAAATTATCGATTCTCAATTGGTGATTTAAGTGATCAGTGCTCATTGATGACATTAAAAATAAACTACTCATCTGCTTTTGCATTTATTTTTGCATCAAATAACGTCATTAACACTTCTTGAAAATGCGCTCCTGCTGACTCATGCCCCAATTGATCATCTGGATTACGTAGTGGACATTGCTGTAAAGACAAACAGCCGCAACCAATGCATTTATCTAATTGCTGTCTTAACTTGAGCAAATTCATAATATGTTGATCTAATTGAGCTTGCCAAACCTGCGACATCTTTTGCCAATCTGCCTTACTGGCGATTTGCTGTTTAGGTAAAACCTGAAAAGCATCTTTGACCTGTTGCAGGCTAATGCCAACTTGTTGTGCAATTTTTACAATTGCAATACGACGTAGCATTGCTCTTTGGTAACGTCGTTGGTTGCCTTGCGTTCGAGTACTCCAGATTAAATCCTTTTCTTCATAAAAACGAAGCGTTGCCACACTTACACCACTACGATGTGCCAAATCACCAATGCTTAACCATTGCCGTAATTCATTTTCATCGACAGCTTTTTCATGGGTGACTTTTTCAATTGATGGTTTTTCAGCATGTACTTTTGCATCAAATTGGTTTTTCTTCAATTTTAGCTTGACCTCAAGTTAACTTGAGCTTTGATACTAGCAAAAAATTGAATGAGAGTGTAAGGACAACGACATGAATTCGAAACTAGAATTGTGCCAAATCAAGCCATTCCAAATGCACAACCCAAATAAACTTTATAACCCGAGTGCATTTGCGTATAGTCACGTGGCTGAAGTACGTCATTATTTACGTATTCTTCACATTTCTGGACAAGGTGGTGAAAACCAACAAGGACAACTTTCCAAAGATTTTGCACAACAAGTTCATCAAGCATTTTTAAATGTTCAACATGCTTTAGATGATGTTGCTGCAACGATCACGGATATTGCTGTTTTAAGAATACTTGTGGTTGACCACAGCCCCAAGAAACATCAGTTTTTAATTCGGGAAATGCAGCAGCTTTGGAATGGTCAAGCTTTTCCTGCCTGCACGCTTATCCCTGTCCCGTGTCTTGCTTTACAAGGGATGCTTATAGAAATAGAAGCAACCGCTTATTGTATGTAACATCAAGAACTAGGAAATCCTTATGAATGCTCAACTCGATATTAGCCAAAATAAAACATTATTGTGGCTAATGGCGATTGCCTGTGGTTTATGTGCAGGAGCAAACTATTATTGCCAACCGTTGATTCACTCGATTCAACAATATTACCAAGTTCCAGAGTCACAAGTAGCACTCACCGTTACTTTTGCCCAAGTGTCTTATGCCTTAGGTTTGTTGTTCATTGTTCCAGTTGGAGACATTGTCAATAAAACCAAACTTATACCATTACTCATGTTCTTTGCAGCAATTGGTTTACTGATATGTGCTTTTGCTGTCAATTTGCCTATGTTATGGGTGGGTACAGTGATCGTCGGGCTATTTTCAGTCGCAGCACAAGTCCTGATTCCACTTGCAACCATGGCAGTTCGACCTGAAAAAACAGGCGAAGTGGTTGGTTTTCTCATGAGTGGGCTTTTGGTCGGGTTATTACTCTCGACCAGTTTGGCAGGTTTATTATCTAATCTGTTTAATTGGCGATTGATCTATATTGTCAGTTCAATTCTGATGCTCGTCTTAGCCTTTTTACTCAGAAAACGTTTACCACACGTTCCAACCATTAAAATGAGTTATGGCAAAATTTTTAAATCCATGGCAACTCTTTTAAATGAAGAAAAGCGTTTGATTTATCGCGCATTAATCGGTGGTTTTGCTTTTGGTGCGATGAGCATCCTATTTTCAACAATTGCTGTTTTACTTACATCTAAGCCATTTGAATTGGCAGATGTGATGATTGGCTTAGTCACCTTGATAGGGGTATTTGGTGCATTAAGCACCACAAAAATTGGGAAAATTGCAGACCGAGGTCACACCGACTTACTCACATGGATCGGCATTGTTGTCTTAGCGATCAGCTGGATATTCCTATACTTTGGCGGGAAATCGTTAATCAGTTATATGCTCGGCTATGGCGTCATTAATTTAGGACTTGCGATTGTTCATACTAGTAATCAAAACATTATTTTCCGACTTAGACCCAATGCAAAATCACGTATTAATTCAATTTACATGACGGTCTATTTTACAGGTGGTGCATGCGGTTCAGCACTGGGAGTCTACGCATGGCATCACGGCGGTTGGACAATGACCTGTTTGGTCGGCTTAAGTTTAGTTATCGGATCTGCTTTTTTTGCCTGCTTAGATCGTCTATTAGTGAATAAAAAAATTGCTGCTTAAGCAATTCATGTATTGAACTAAAATAAAATCCCTCATACATAGAGGGATTTTAAATTCGATCACTCACGATGCGACCAAAAATCATTTAAGACATTTGTACTACGGGATAAAATGGCTGAGCTGTATCAAACACTTCTGCATTTTCCAAAACGATATATAGAAATGCAGGTAAAATCGTGATGAGAATATTGCAACATTGCTGCAAATGTTTACGGTTGAATGAACTATTGTAAGTCGCTCCACCCAATATAATTTGCTGATATAAGGTATTGAGCCGATTGAAAATAATATCTAATACAGCCACAGTATCTTTCGATTGTAATATTTGATGAACTCGAATTTTTTCTAACACTACTTCCTCTTTCCCTAATATCTGACTGATTTTTTTGTTTTGATAATCCCAAAATGACTGAAATAAGTATGGATTCTCGATGAGTGAATCTATCTGTTGGCGAAGCTTTTCCCAGATGAGTTGATAAATTTTTTGCTCATGATCCAATTTGAAAATTTTGCCTAAAAATGTACTGAAAGCATGTTTAGCATGAATGACTTGCTCCGTTTGACTTGTTATTTGTTGTATTGGCTCAATATTTGGGGTGTAAATCGCATTCAATCCAATCCATAAACTGATCAATCTAAGGTCAAGATCATCTTGTAGTAAAGCCGCCTTTTTTAACCAACTTAAACTTCGATGGATTCGTAAATTGAAATGTTCTGAGTTTTGTGCTTTTTTACTTTTATAGATTTCCTCTAAAACAAGCATCACTTTCCCCTCATTATATTTTTCTTATTGTTAACATACTGAATGGTACAATTTTGAGCAAGTTATTTCATTATTCTTTAATTAAAAATTACTAGTGAAATCATACTGTTGAAATATCTAAAAAATTTAGTAATAAATTTAAAATTTTGATGTTCGTGATTTTATCTATTATGAATATTTATAGCTTATCAAGTATCAACTTCCTGTTTTTCAATATACATTTGGATTTGAAAAGTTCAAATTCGCATATTTTTTAAATTTGCTGAACACTTTAGGTCATCCACTTTCTGTAATATCTACAAAAAGTGGAAATACTAAGTCAATTAAAAATTAGCTTTGAATGATAAAGCTGCAAAATCTCGATCATCTAATACACTAAACTCATTCGAACCAAAGAAATTGGTGTAGGAAAGTTCAGTCACATATTTCTTTTGATATGTGGCAGATACTCCTACGCTAATCGCCATTTGATCTTCTTGAAAGTTTGGACCATAACCTTGTACGTCATGACGGAACATCAGACTTGGTGTAATGACTGTCGAAGCAAATAAGTCATTGTAATTTAACGCCCCACGTAAGCGATACCCCACAGACCACTCTTCAAAGAAACCTTTGTCATTACAGTATTTTTCATTCAAATTTTGAATTTCTTTATCTGACAATTGTCCTGTTTTAGGCGAAATACAATACGTGTTGATATTTGACGGATCATAAGCACCTGTAGACAAACCACTTCGACCAAATGCACCACTTCGACCAAAATGATATTTATCTGTATTGCCAATATGATTCATACCCAACTCACCCACCAATGAAAAGGCATTTGCACCCAAAACATTGGAAAAAGTATGGGTAGCACCCATGGTAAATTGAGTCACTGGCACTCGAGCAAAACCATTAATACGCTCACTTAATTCTAAAGTCTCATTAGGTGCTGTGAGTGGCGTATCGTTATACAAAGCTTGTGCATAAACCATATCTGTACTGTTAAAGTGTAATGGCATACTCGGTTTATAATTTAATTCACTAAAAATAGCGGTCTTACCCACTTTAGCCGTTAAACTTAAACCATACATTTCAATATTTTCTGGATAGACCGAAAGAATTCTGGCGGTGTGATAATTGGTCGCTCCAGGCGCAGAAACAGCAATCCCATCAAAATGTAAAATACGACTGTGATAATTTGCGTAATATGCACCAAGCTCAGCATTATTTAAACTTGGAATAATTTGTTTAATAGCAAGACCATATTGCCCACTATTTTTTGCATATTCGCTTGGCAAACGTGCAACCGTAAAATCAAGCGGACCATTGGTTGCTTGATCTGTTGTAAACCCAGGACCACCAATTAAAAGAGGACCACAATTTTCTGCAAAAACATCCGATACTTCAAAGAATGTTCCGCAACCATCCACCACAGATGGTCTAAATTTAAACTGATAAAAACCTTCTACTTTCAGCTTATCATTCAACCCAGCGACAAAAGAGAACTGCTCCACAGGAATAATTCGTTCTTTTACATCACCACCTGGGCGGTTCATCGCTGCGTAGTCAAATGCACTTACAGAGTTCAAACCATTTTGAAAGAATTGTGATTTCCCCCAATTCAATGCATGTTTACCCAATTTCAGATTCAAACTTTTCGAATTTTCAAAGTTAAAATCCTTCCAAATATAGGCATCCCACAGGTCTATCCCTTTAAATTGGACTAGACGGGGCCAAGCTGAGTCATCAAATGCAGTAAAATCACCACGTCCTGTTTCATAAGCATGGTCATACCAATATTTAGTACTTAGTACTGCACCTTGTTGCTTACCGTTTAAACGAAATTCTGTTAAACCTTTGATCACTTGTGAAACTGCATCGCCTTTTTCAAAGTTAGCACGACCATTATCACCGTTAATGTCAATACCAGAACCTTGTTTACCAATGCTTTGAGCATCGGGCTTATAAAGTAACAAACTTTCTGGATCCTGCGTGCTCCAACTCTGACCGACACTTAAACTGGTATTGGTTTCAAACTTCCAATCATCATTCAGCTCAAAACCAACCGCAGTAGCATTGGACACACAAAACATCAAACCGAATAAAACACTCACTTTTTGAGTGCGTAAAAAATGACTTTGAGTTTCTTTGAAATAAATAGACTGCTTCACCATATCATCTCCATATCGATATGATTTATTTTGATTAACTTTCTACATCCCAAAATAAATTGGATGAGCAAAGCGTGAATTGTTGTTTTACAAAAGCCACTTTCAACTTATCTTGCTAACCAATGAGCAAAAATTGCCAACAAACTAAAATTTTAAGAAATGAATGCTTATGAATGTCATACCAAACCATCTCCATGAAATGACAGTTCGTAAATTTTTCAAATCACGCAGTCATGACACTATTTTCAAGCTGCTCAATCTGATCCAATTGTGCAATGAATTGTTCAGCCTGTGACCAAGGACCAAACCCTGCCGCAGGATTGAGATGCCCGACATCACCTAAATTGACCAATTCGCTGCCCCATGTATTTGCCATCTCGGCAACAGCATCATAACTTGCCAAATAATCATTGGTACTTGCGGCCACAATACTTGGAAATGCTAAACGCTGATCAGGTACAGGAGACCACCCTTCTTGTTTTAGCGATTCAGGGCTCGGATAATGTGCAGGCCAGCTTTGATTTAAATCGGGCGGTGTCGCAAGTAAAGCACCTTGAATATAATAGCTTTGATGAGTATTTCCTTTAAGATCATTCACATTAAGATTATTTTCTTTGAGATCATACTGATATTTTGCTGCCCAATGAATGGTCATTAAGACACCTGCGCTATGTGCAACCAAAATGACTGGGCCTTGAATTTTTTCTAGTTCTGCCTGAATACGTGCCACTCGATTCGCACAATTCAATTTATCCATTTCCGCAGGAGGAACAGAACGTACATTGACTAAACGTGCTTCAAGTATAGTTTGCCAATGTTCCGCCACATGATCACGTAATCCGGGGATGATTAAAACAGTCGCCTTTGTGAGTATTTTTTCCATCTCTATACCTTGAGCTTCATGCTCGCTGAGGATAATTCATCTAACTGATTTGATATCCAACATAGAGAACAGGCTAGCCAAAAGATGCACTTTAAATGACATTCACTTTTCTTTTCATGACAGATCGGTTAATACCATTTAAGTTACAAAATTGTTTATTTTAACCATCAAAAAATAAAAACCTTAAAAAACAATTGAAAAAATACACTTCATTGCTTTACGACCAAAGTAGGCACTATTCGACACCGCGTATTTTGGTTATAAATAGACTTTGATCAGGATGGTCAATTAAAAACAGGGAGATAATAAAAGTGGTTCCGCTAGCTCATACAGCCGTTCTAAAAAATTATGTGGACGTGACGCAGCAATTAGATATCAATCCTTATCATTTATTATCGAATGTTGGACTGTGCCCAACACAGCTCAGCAGCAATAGTAAACAGCGTATCTCTGTCGATAAAGCTGTAGCATTATTGGAACAATCTGCACAAATGAGCGGCTGTGAGGTTTTTGGTTTACGCATGGCTGAACAACGCCAACTCTCCGATTTTGGAGAAATCAGTTTATTGCTGAGTTATCAACATACTTTGCGTGATGCGATACAAACCATGGTTAGATATCGTAATCTTCTCAATGATTCACTGGCGATTTATGTCGAAGAAGTTGGCAACACTGCTATTATTCGCGAAGAAGTGGTGACTACGGCATCGGTATATAGCCGTCAAGCATCTGAGCTTGCTTTGGGTATCATGCATCGTTTATGCGCTGCCTTACTTTTGCAAAAATGGCGACCATTAAGCATCCATTTTACCCATAGCGCACCAAAAGATCTTTCTGTGCATCGTAGAGTATTTGGTTGTTCATTAGAATTTGGTAGCGATTTCAATGGTATCGTTTGCACTACAACAGACCTTGATAGTGCCAATCCACAAGCCAATACGGCAATGGCAAGTCATGCACAACGCTACTTAGACATCCTACAAAATGATAATGAATCTTCAATTATTTTTGATATTCGTAAAAGTATTTATTTATTGTTGCCAATGGGACGTGCCACCATTGATCAAGTTGCTCAAACCCACGGTATGAATGTCCGAACTTTACAACGACGTTTAGAATCAGCGCAGACCAGTTTCAGCGATCTAATGAATGATGTACGTCGTAATCTTGTCTTCCGCTATCTAAAGAATATGAATTATTCACTCGGGCAAGTCTCCGATATTTTAGGTTATTCAATGCCAAGTTCTTTTACCCGTTGGTTTATTAGCCAGTTTGGTATGGCACCAAATACATGGCGTAGTCACAATAAAACCCTACAGGATTAATTAAAGCACTGCATCAGCAGACTACATTTTATGAGATTCATCTTCTAAATCTCACATTCCATTCTAAATAATTATTTTTCAATAGAAAAAGGTTTTCCTGTTAAATACCGATTAGGTAAAAAACAGCAAAACCTTTTTTTATGAACTTCATTTTAATGACTTTAATATGGATGGATTCAATCCATGCCTTAAATTCAAATCAGAACCACCAACGCATCAACAGCAACACCAATATCACAAGGAAAATACTTTCACCAATCATCAATAAAATCGGTTTGATACCCACAGAAGCAAGTTCTTTAATTTGCGTTTTCATTCCCAAAGCACTGATTGCAATAATCAAAAACCAACGCGATAATTCATTTGTACCATTTTGAACAATGATGGGCACCCAGCCTGTACTATTAATACATGCCAAGACTAAGAAACCGACGGCAAACCATGGTAATAATGGTGGACGCTCCCCTCCTGATTCTACACCCTGCATTCGAGTAATCATCGCCGCACAAACAATGACTGGAAGCAACATCGCAACTCGCATTAATTTCACCACAGTTGCAGTATCACCCGTTTCTGTCGACATGCTATAACCCGCACCAACGACCTGCGCAACATCATGAATAGTCGCACCTAGAAATACCCCTGCCGCCTGTGGAGATAACTCCAACCACTGAGCAATCATCGGATAAATAATCATTGCCAAGGTCGAAAGTGCTGATACACCAATTACTGTAAATAAAGTGGCTTTTTCTTTTTGTGGATGATTTGGGAATGCTGCCGAAAGTGCTAATGCTGCGGATGCTCCGCAAATTGCCGTCGCACCTCCTGTTAGCATACCAAAAAGTTTCTGAAAACCGAGTAATTTTGCTGCCACGACAGAGACTGAAATGGTCACAACAACCAGTGTAATGACCAAAGCTACAGGCTGCCAACCTAATGCTGTAATTTGCCCGAGGGTAATTCGCATTCCAAGTAAGGCAATCCCCGCACGTAATACGGTACGTGCAGTAAATTCTATTCCTGCCTTACATTTAGTGTCTGAAGCGAGAAAATTCAGCCCCATACCGAGCAATAAAGCAAATAACATCACGGGTGCACCGTAATGCTCAGATAAAAAACAAGCGGCTGCTGCAACAACAACACTGACGGCAAATCCGGGCATTAATTCACGTGCACGTAGACTTAAGTCCATGGTTTTTACGCTACCCATGTTGTTCTCCAGAATTCAGAACAATAAACACCTGCTCTCCAATCTTTTCTATCGGATATGAGGTCACTTTCATCTGTGTAGAATTGAGTAAATAACCACTGGCTAGATCAAATCGTAAACCATGTGCAGGACATGAAATTGTCCGCCCTTGTAAGCATCCACTGAACATCGAAGCCCCTTGATGAGGGCAACTATCATCAATGGCGTAAAGTTGATTTTCGATATTGAAAAGCGCAAGTGTTTTATCTTCAATCATTAAAAAAGCACGCTGACCTAAAGTGGGTAATTTTTCCTGTGGTACTTGAAAACGAACTGTCATGCTGGCTGTCCTTGCGCTGCTAATGCTTCAAGCATGGCTTTATAAAGTACATCTGCAGGTTGAGCGCCCGCCATTGCAAAACCTCCATCAAATACAAAGTAAGGTACGCCCTTCCCACCCGTATCCGCCGAAATAAACAGGTGATCTGGGACATCTGATATACGTGCAATCGCATCTTCCTCAAAACCACAATAAGTGGCTATTTTCTGTAATACAGCAATATCACTAATGTTTTCAGAATGATGGAAATACGCAGAAAATAGGCCTTCCAATAAGCGGTCAGCCTGTATTGGATTACTCATTTCTAATGCATTTTTAAAAAATTGATGTGCCTTTGCTGTATTCGGCATCCGTGGAATTTTTTCAAAATCAATCTCTACACCCACCATTCCTGCTGCCTGACGAACCTGAGCCTGTCTCATACGAACAGCCACGGAACTTCCAAGCCTTTGTAAGTAAAAGGCTTGAAACGGTATGCCATCCGCTGGAATTTGCGTTAATAACTGCACACCTTTCCAATTTAAAACCACTTCGACATCGGGGTGGCTACGATTTAATTTTTGAATTGCAACTTGTAACTGACGTTTTCCAATCAGACACCAAGGGCAAATAAATTCAAAAAATACGTCTATAGACAGTTGGCGACTCATTATTTATTTTCCAAATTTTGTTGGCTGTTTTGCGCGACAGCTTGTTCATTTAATCGTTCCATATCTTTGAGATAATGGAATTTTGCATAGAAGAACACTACGGCAGCAGCAATACTCATCAATGGCATGAATTGAAATGCACTATGCAATCCAATCACATCTGAAAGTTTACCGATAACCAAAGGTCCTAACGCCAAGCCAAGGAAATTATTGGCAAGTGTTAATGTTGCAAAAGCAGTACCGTGCACAGAATTGTGGGTCAGATTGGCAACCATTGCGCTTGAAGGGCCATTGGTACCTAAGGCAATAAACATTCCCAAACCAATCAACACCAATTGAGCTGTTCCTGCTGGCAGTGAAAATGCAATCGATAGCAACAGACAACCAACAAGGCAATACGCAATGGCTAAACTGACTTTACGATCGGGACGATTCTTACCCAAACGATCACAGAGCATGCCACACAAAATTGTTCCGACTGCGCTGAACAATACGAGAACCGCAGCCAAAACACCTGCTTTGTCCGTGCTCATTGCGTAATATCGATTGAGATAACTGGGTAACCAAACGATGACTGAACCACCGACAAAGAGCTGTAAACCGCTACCAATATAAGTTGCGATCACGGAGCGACTGGAATACAGCGATTTCAATGGACTTTTAATTGGAGCAGCTTTCTGCCCAATTTCATTGATTCGATGTGGTGGAGCTATTCTTTTTTCTTTTACAACAATTGGATATAGCACAGCGAGCACTAAACCAAAAAGTGCCATTCCACCAAATGCCCAACGCCATCCAAAATGTTCAGCCAGTACACCACCAAGCGCCATACCTAGAAACGAGCCGAATACGCCACCCGCCATGAATGCACTTGCTAGAGTTGCACGCATTTCACGTGGGAATACTGCAACAACAACGGCAATACCAATACTGCCATAAGCAGCTTCACCTACGCCAACCATAAAGCGGGCAATAAACATTTGCTGATAGTTTTCTGCAAGTGCACAACCTAAGGTTGCCACACTCCACAGTACTGCCATTAAGGTCAGACTTTTAACACGTCCAAAACGGTCTGCAAGAAGTGATAATGGCAAGGTTAATAAACCCACCATTAATGCAACAATACCACTGAGTAAACCGAGTTGACTGTCGCTGAGCGCCCATTCACTTTTCAGTAAAGGAAATACAGCATTGAGTACCTGACGTGACATGTAATCTGAAATTAACAAACCAAATGTTAATGCAAAAACTAACCACGCATAGCGACGGGGAATACCGATTGACGTATCTACACTGTTCGTATGATCCGTAAAATGATGAGCACCCATACGACCTCCTTGTGTTTTTATATTCTCTATTGTCTTTATCCAATGCTAAAAGAATCATGAAGATAATTTACAACATGATCCTTTTACATATTTGAGTCAAAATTCCATTTCACTCAAACATTTTACTTACGTAATGGAATACCTTTTTGTCCGTGTTTACGGTTTGGCGTCATGCCATTTTCACGTAATGTTTCATCAATACTGTCGTACTGCACGCCGATGCGATAAATCTCACGTGCTTCTTTACCCGTTGCAATTTCACGACCCAATTCACGAGCAATTCGAACCGTTTGCTTAACCTGCTCTACAGATGAGAAACGCTTACCTTGATGATCGATAATCGTATCTTCATTACCAACGCGTGGATGTAAACCCATTGATAAAGCCATTGTGTTAAACGGTAATACATTTTTAAACAATGACTCAGATGTCAGTGTGCAACCATCTGGTGCACGAT
>NZ_JBIMDK010000021.1:0-64910 GCF_048552595.1 Acinetobacter psychrotolerans
TGATCTTATCTTTATCAATCGTGTCTGGATCTACATCATCTGGATAAGTAATCGTGATGTTACCTTCTGGATCAATAGCAACAGTCACTTGTGGCGGATCCATGTTCACTGAACCTTCGCCATTACCCACTAAGCCTGAATTGCCTGAAGTGTCTTGATATGAACCTGCTGGTACATCAACAGTCACTTTGCCTTCTGTATCCGCAGGCACTTTACCTGTAAAGGTTAAGCCATCATCACTTGGGGTCAGTTCGACTTCTATTGGATTTCCAGCTTTGTCGGTAATCGTGATCTTATCTTTATCAATCGTGTCTGGATCTACATCATCTGGATAAGTAATCGTGATGTTACCTTCTGGATCAATAGCAACAGTCACTTGTGGCGGTATGACATCCGCTGTAGCTTGATCACCCCCACCTAAATTACCACTTTTGCCTTCATATGAATCTGCTGGAATATCAACAGTCACATCTTTTAATGAATCTGTAGGTGATCCAGTCACGATGAATTTTGTATTATCGTTAGGATCAACCGTAACAATAATATTGTCTGGATTTAAATTATTTGAAAGATCTTTAGTAATGAGGTCTTTAATCTCATCTGCAGTAAAAGGTTTGCCTGTTTTTGGATTGTACGGCACTTCACTAAAGTCTATTGTGAAGTTACCTGTCGTTGGATCATAGCTCACATCAACTGTTGGTGGTAAATCCACAGTAGCACCACCTGAATGGTCTGAACCACCGCCTCCAGCCGCGCCAATTCCACCGACAACAACACCGCCTACGATCCAAGGTAGAAGATTCATACCACCTGTACCAACACCTGTCACGATCGGAAGTAAAGTTTCAAGACCTGTAACTTCTTTAAAGGCAGCAATACCATTTTCCCAAAATACAGCTTCAAAAGCACAAAGCGTACCTTCAAAAACAAGGTCTGAGATATTGCCTGCTTCATCTTTTACAAAGTAATTTTCTATTGTAATAGTTTCGCCATTTTTCAATTTTATTATTAAATTATCGCCATCTTGAATTAATTCTGCAACGTCTTCTTTATGTAGTTTAGTTTGAATAATAGATGCTTTATCTAGTTTTATTAGACCCGACTTAATATTAACTTTATCTAAAGAAATCTTATCTATTACTGTAAATTCTTGCATAACGAATAACCAATATCTTAGTAACAATTAGTAAACTATATTATCAGAGCGATATTTTTTGTACAATGAAATCCATTAACTATATATTTAATTTTTTACCATACGGTAAAATTTACTAAAACCATCTTTAATTATTGCATAGGAATGTAATCATGATTAAGTATCCTCTTTTAAGCGCGATAATGGTCGTTGGCTTATCTGCTTGCTCAACATTTTCGACACAACAAAAATTCAACCAACCAGACAACTTATTATTTAATAACAAAGAATTAAATACATTCCCAATCAGTGTTCAGCGTGATGGACGTCTCTGTGAAGATGATAAATCTAATGATCAGAAGTGTCCGATCAAGTTTTATATTGATGATTTTAAAGCTGGTGATTTTTACATTAACAACGCCACCACTTATTACTTAAAACCCAATGAATATGAACTTACGGTCAAAAATTGCAAAGAGGAATGCAAAACCAGTCATATTAAAATTAATATTAGTGAGTCATTACAATTAGTTACCCTAGTATTATCTATTGATCATGAAGGCAAACCTTTTATTTTCAATAAAAAATCATAATTAAAAAATTAGCCTAATTCTTAATTGAATTAGGCTAGAATACACACTATTTATCAACATTATTTTGGGTTGAAAGTTTTAGTATAAATGTTCTAAATTTTAAAATATTTAAATACAATAATAATAATAAATTTGATATTAAACGTTCTACATTAGACAAAAATTAATCAGTTTCCACCTTCCGTTTACCCAGTGTTGGGTAAATCTAAAATGACCAAAACCCTACCTATTCAATAGCTATATTATTTATTCTCAATGATTACTTTTTTGTCTACACTACTTGCTATCAATCGTTAGTACATTTTTTCATGACCATCCAAACTGCAAATTTACGCCAATCATTACGTAAGCAAAGAAAAGGCTTGAATCAATTTCAACAGCGTATTTTTGAGAGAACGTCATTACAAAAAATTTACCAGTACCCACATTTTAAATCTGCCCAAAAAATTGGCATATATTTAGATGCTTTTGGTGAAATTAGAACTCAGAAGTTAATTGAGCTGTGTTTTACACTGCATAAAAGTGTCTACTTACCCATGATTTGCAACATGAACCAGCGTTTGGTCTGGGTTAAAATTTCTAAGCAACTTTATCGAAATAATCGTTTTAGCAAACATAGTCTTGGCATGCTTGAACCTATGGCAAGTCGTGGGCTGCATGTTTCTCATTTGGATCTGCTGATCATGCCTTTGCTTGCTTGTGATCGTTATGGTACGCGCATGGGAATGGGTGGTGGTTTTTATGATCGAACACTGGCTTCCTCACCACATAAACCCTATCGTTTAGGTCTGGGTCATAATTTTCAGTATTTGGATCAGCATTTAAAACGCCACGTATGGGATCAAGCTTTAGATGGTTTTATCTGCCCAGCTAAAAGTTATTTTTTTAAACGCAGTCCATAAAAAATAAATAATACTCGTTAATTTTTAATCAATTTTTTTATTTTTGCCTAAAATCCACTCACAAAAAAAGCCAATTTGCACAAACAAACTAGATTTTTTGCATTAATAAGCAATTTTTTATGGCGAATAAATCCATTAAAATTGCTTAATTTGAGCACAAATTGATTACTTTACAACCATTCGTTTAAATATTAAAACTTAGGTTTAATTACCTAAGATTAACAATCCTGATTAAAAATATTCTGTTACTGCATCACCACAGCCAATTGATTAGATTGTTTTTTGTACTAAAAAATCATAGCTCACAATAGTATGATCATTGATACTGGCTTTTGTTATAACAATGGACAACCAAGCTGATACATCAACCCTATCTTGTGTATTGAGATACATCATTACCATTCATAGTCATTAAGATATCTCTATCCAAATTCATGTCACTCGGCTCGCCTAATATAAAAGTAATTGATCAGAATCTTGCAGCGAAAGGGCTTCATCATTTTCATCCATTGATAGAAATGCCATAAATACTTCTATTACCATATCGAGCTCCTTCCAATTGTAGACCGAGATGAAATCTACGGTGATATCATCATTTAAGGTACATCGTAATCTAGGTGCTATCTTCCTTCTATATATCGCTTTTTCTGTCATTTTGAATAAAGCAACATGTTGTAAATCAAAGCTAGATATTACTTAACTTTAGGTAAAAGCCATAAATCACATAATCTCTAATCAGCTGATTCAAATAGTGAGCAGACATATAGCTTTAGATTGCCCTTTTATTCGCTTTAACCTTCTATATGACTTTAATCGGAAAATTGTATTGTCAATTTTGCCAACATCTATCCATTACTCCATATAGCAATCAAATACTTGTGAAATTTTTCATTTTTATTTGCAAAAACCCTTGTAATTTTTTAAATAGCAATCACTATAAAAAACATGGCAACACCGTTGTCACTCATTAGGAGTGCCCATGTCTGAGATTATTATGAATCAAGAAAGCTTAGAGCTACAGGTTCCAAGTGTATTACCACTTTTAGCGTTACGTGATGTCGTGGTTTATCCACACATGCAAATTGCGCTATTTGTCGGTCGTGAAAAATCGATCAATGCAGTTGAGGTGGCTCGTAACAGTGATAATTTAGTATTTGTGGTTGCACAAAAAGATTCGCTTACAGAAGAAATTGATCACGACAATTTATATCAATACGGTACTGTCGCGAAGATTGTGCAAGTTGTGAATCACGAAAATGATGAAAACTGTATAAAAGTATTAATTGAAGGGATACATCGTTCGAAGCTCGTTAAAATCATCGACAATGATGAGTATTTATCAGCTGAGCACGCTTTAAGCCCGATGTCTATCACTGTTGATGAGGAAGCTCAATCAAACCGTGTGGAAGAATTACGTGCATTATTCTCTCAATATGCAGAAGCAAAACTACGTAATGCACGTGAGTTAATTGCTGCCGCAAATAAAATTGATGATTTATTACAATTATTATTTTTTGTCGCGACACGTGTACCTTTAAATATAGATATTAAACAAAAGTTTTTAGAGCATGATGAGTTTGAAGCACATTTAACTGAACTGATGTCTTATCTATTACAACAATCTGAAGAACAACAGATTGAGCAAACATTACATGACTCTGTAAAACGCAACATGGAAAAAAATCAACGCGAATACTTCCTCAATGAAAAGATGAAGGTGATTCAGCGTGAACTTTCTGACATGAATGGCGGTGCAGAAGATGATGTTGCAGAAATTGAAAAACGTTTAGCAGAAGCAGATTTGCCTGAGCATGTCCGTAAAAAGGCTGAAAGTGAATTCCGTAAGCTCAAAGCAATGCAACCAGCGTCAAGTGAAGCTGCTGTTGTTCGCAATTATATCGAGGCTATTTTAGATACGCCTTGGAATAAAGCGAGCAAAGTCAGCATTAACTTAGCGAAAGCTCAGGAAATTTTAGACACAGATCACTATGGTCTGGATGACGTGAAAGACCGTATTGTCGAATATCTTGCAGTGCAGTCACGAGTGAAAAAACTCAAAGGTCCAATTCTTTGTTTAGTCGGCCCTCCAGGTGTTGGTAAAACGTCACTTGGTGAATCAGTTGCTAAAGCAACAGGTCGTGAATTCGTTCGTATGGCACTCGGTGGCGTACGTGATGAAGCAGAAATTCGTGGCCACCGTCGTACCTATATTGGTGCGATGCCAGGTAAAATTGTGCAGTCATTAACAAAAGTAGGCGTAAAGAATCCTTTATTCTTACTCGATGAAATTGACAAAATGGCGCAAGACTACCGTGGTGATCCTGCTTCAGCACTGCTCGAAGTCCTTGATCCATCACAGAATGATAAGTTCAGTGATCACTATTTAGATCTTGATCTTGACCTTTCAGAAGTGATGTTCATTTGTACGGCAAACAGCATGAATATTCCAGAAGCGTTGCTTGACCGTATGGAAGTGATTCGTCTACCGGGTTACACCGAAGATGAAAAAGTCAATATTGCTGAGCGTTATCTTGTTCCGAAAGCAATTAAGAACAATGGTTTACGTGCTAAAGAATTGACAGTTCATGAAGAAGCAATCCGTGACATCGTGCAACGCTATACGCGTGAAGCAGGTGTTCGTAGCCTTGAGCGTGAAGTATCAAAAATTGCACGTAAAGTCGTTAAAGAAGCAGTGAGTAAAAAGACGAAAAATCTTCAACTTGAAGTGACTTCAGCTAATCTTCCAGAGTACCTAGGTCCACATAAGTTTGACTTTGGTATGGCTGAAGAAGAAGCTCAAGTCGGTAGAGTGAATGGTTTGGCTTGGACTTCTGTTGGTGGTGAATTACTCACGATTGAAGTTGCAGCAGTGAAAGGTAAAGGTAAATTCATTACTACTGGTTCACTCGGTGATGTCATGAAAGAATCAATTACTGCAGCAATGACCGTTGTACGTACTCGTGCAGATGAGCTTGGCATTGAAGCTTCTCGTTTTGAAGAAACCGATGTCCATGTGCATTTACCTGAAGGTGCAACACCGAAAGATGGTCCATCTGCAGGTTTGGCACTCACGACTGCCCTTGTTTCAGCATTTACAGGGATTGCAATTCGTCCTGATATTGCCATGACAGGTGAAACCAGTCTTGGTGGTCGTGCAATGCGTATTGGTGGTTTGAAAGAAAAACTACTGGCTGCACATCGTGGTGGTGTGAAACTTGTATTCATTCCACAAGAAAACGTCCGTGATTTAGCTGAAATTCCTGACAATGTTAAGGAAGGTTTGGAAATTAAAGCAGTGAAAAGTATCGATGAGATACTACCACTGGCTCTAGTTGAACAGCCTACACCGTTGGTGAAAGCACCGATTGTAAAATCAGTCGATGATGGTAAAAAAGCAGCACGCCATTAATTGAATGAATATTAAAAAAAGAGCGCCACGGCGCTCTTTTTTTGTTGCAACTTTTATCTCATTTAAGCTTAAATTTTACAAAACACACATAATCCTTCGTTAAATTTACCATAAAATAATAGTATAAAATTTAATCAATTTTAATTACCGACCGTAAAACAACACAAGGAATAACAATTATGTCTAATCCAGTCTGTTGGTTTGAAATCTATGTCAATGATATGGCAAGAGCAAAGCAATTTTATCAAACTGTACTTGGTACAGAACTGAGTCAACTCAGTGATCCCACTGATACATCTATGGAAATGTGGACATTCCCAAGTGATATGAACCAATACGGTTCTACAGGTACTTTGGTGAAGATGAACGGTGCACCTGCTGGGGGTAACAGCACCATTATTTATTTTTCAAGTGAAGATTGTGCAATTGAAGGCGCACGGGTTGCCGCTGCTGGCGGTCAAATTCACCAAGCTAAAATGTCTATTGGTGAGCATGGTCATATTGTTTTAGCTATTGATACTGAAGGTAATATGTTCGGTATACATTCTATGAAATAGAATTTAAATCACTTCATTTGTAGCAAGATGCTTTGGTGACTGTATGATAAATATTGATTTTAAAGACACTCAATATTTTAATATTTCAATCAAGCCTAGCTAAAAACCACGATGAGATTCTAAGCTTAGCCGCTTGAAAAGTATTCAAAAAGCCTCATATTTATATTAAAGGTAACACTATTCATAGCTTCTAGTTGATTAACATTAATCTGAGTCTCCAGACGGATTAGTGTTAAAACACAGTCTAATTTTTTGAGGCTGTGTTTTTTTATGCGAAAGATTCAAATAAATAAGTTCATATTTTAAAATAATTTTTAATCCTTTCTCTCAAGAACAGTTCGTACCACTTCATCCACAACTTCTGCTATTTTTTTAACGGTATCTACTGCAACCATTTCATAAAAAATCTTTAATTTTATGATGTTTTCTTCATTCATTTTGCTTATTAAAGTTGCCATTGTTCGATTTTAAAAAACTGTTGATGTTCTTACCCTGAGCATATTCAATATCGCGTTATAATAGACAGATTGTTACATCAGATATTGTTCATATGAAAATTCGCATCTTGACCATTGGTCAAAAAATGCCTGCTTGGGTATTGACAGGTTTTGAAGATTATTTCAAAAGAATTCAGCCTTTTGTACAAACTCAGATCATTGAGTTACCTATGGCGAAACGTGGAAAAAATGATTCTGAAGCTGATATTTTAAAATATTGCCAAATTGAAGGCGACAGCATTTTAGCACAGCTTAAACAGAGCGAAGTATTGATTGCTCTTGAAGTCGGTGGTCGTGAATTCAGTACCGAAAAACTGGCTGACACCATGAAAAGTTGGATGCTCGAAGGTTATGATATTGCCTTAGCAATTGGTGGGCCAGATGGTCATTCTGAAGCTGTGCGAAAGGCTGCGGCTTGGCATTGGTCACTTTCCAAACTCACCCTACCACATCCACTTGTTCGCGTTATGCTCATAGAACAACTTTATCGAGCGATGAGTATTAATCATAATCATCCTTACCATCGCGCAGGGTAATCACTTTCAAAACCAAGCAATTACAGCGTTGCATCAATGCAACATTATGTTGAAATTAGTGGACTTATGTTGTCCATTAATTTTAGGCATTATCAGCTTTCCACAAAGTATTTTGCGTACACATTTTTTTGAATTTTGATGAATGTGTATTCTATAAATACACATTGTTTTACTGTTTTAGGCGTATCGATATGAATTTACAGACACTTCCCGGTTTATTTATTTCTCATGGCTCACCTATGCTTGCGCTTAATCCAGAACAAGTCGGGCCTGCTCTACAACGCTTAGGTTTAAATTTGCCAAAACCTCAAGCGATTGTGGTGATGTCTGCACATTGGGAAAGTAATGCTTTAGAAGTTAGTACAGCTGTTCGCCCTGAAACATGGCACGATTTTCGTGGCTTCCCACAAGAGCTTTATGCAATTCGTTACCCTGCTGCGGGGAATCCTGAGCTCGCGGAAGAGATTCTTCATCTCTTAGCAGAAGCCAATATTGCTTCACATGCCAACAGCACACGCCCGCGCGATCATGGTGTATGGATGCCTTTATTGCATATGTATCCCGAAGCGGATATTCCTGTCGTTGAAATCTCATTACCCATGCAAATGAATGCAGATGAAATTTATAAAATAGGTCAAATACTTGCACCATTACGTGACAAGCAAATATTGTTAATTGGTTCAGGAAGTATCACGCATAATTTAAGAGAATTATCTTGGGATGCAGATGGCTCTCAAGTTCCAGAATGGGCATCTACCTTTAGAAACCATGTTGTAAGTAAGCTCAGTCATAGCGACTTTGATGCTGTCTTAGACTGGAATAGCATTCCTTACGTCCAAAAAAATCACCCAACCATTGAGCACTTTGCACCGCTATTTTTTGCAATGGGTACTGGGCATCGTTTTAGTATTGTGCACAGTAGTTTTTCAATGGGCGCACTAGGTATGGATATTTATCGTTTTGACTAAAGAACGTGATTGATCACAATTCAGCATAAATGATAACAATTTGTTAATTATTGTTTAACTTTTAGTTATATGGATACATATTGAAACCGAATTAATAAATTGCATCCATATCTTTTAGTGTTTCATAGTTTATCCTATGTATAGTTTTTTAAAACGTGAATAGAATATGAAATTCAAATATTTAGCATTAGCTGTACTTCCTTTAGCCCTAGCGGCTTGCCAATCTGGCGATATTCAAAAATTGGGTGATACCGCGGTGAAAGTATTACAACAACAAGGTAATGCAGAGCAAACATTAAATGCTTATCAATGGTCTTATCAACCAGCAGATAGCAAACAACCGATCGTACTTAATTTTACAGACCAACGTTTAAGTGTTGCGACTGGCTGTAATCGACTAATGACCAGTGCAAAAGTTGAAAGCGGTTTATTGGTTACAGGCAATATTGCATCAACCAATATGATGTGCTCCCCTGAATTAATGAAACAGGAAAGTTTTGCTGCGGCATTGTTCCAATCGAATAAAACAGCATTTGTACTTGATACAGCAAATACTGAAAACCCAACGCTTACCTTGGTAAATGCGACAGGTGGTAAAGTTGTATTCACTGGTAAAATGACACCTGAAACTAAATACCAAAGCCAAGGTGAAACAATTTTCTTAGAAATCAGCCCAGAAACTAAAGAATGTTCTGCTGGTGTAAGAAAAATGCAGTGCTTACAAGTACGCGAAATCAAATATGCTGACAATGGTGTAAAAACTCAAGTAGACAAAGATTGGACATATTTCTATGACGATATCGAAGGCTTTACTCATAGCCCTGCTGAGCGCCAAGTGGTTCGTGTAAAACGTTATGAGATTAAAAACCCAGCTGCTGATCAATCTAAATACGCTTATGTACAAGACATGATTATCGAACGTGAAACTGTAAAATAATTGTATAGAAAAGCTGAAGTTCAACTTCAGCTTTTCTTTGTTTAGCTATTTATAAACATCTAGATTTAAATCAGTTTTATGCTTTTTTAGCCAGATAATCAAAATATTTCTATCTTAAGGTTTGCGTCTCAATTTTAATCGATGCAGAACATTCAGCACTGCATAATAATTAAAAAAAAACAGTGAATATGAACACTCAATAATACAAACTTAAGCAATCAATAATCATTGCATCAAAGCAGTTTTTTTAATAAAGCAAGATCGATAAAGGTAAAATCATGAATCACAAATTAAGCGTTGCATTAATCTTACCGTTGCTCGTCATGGCATGTAGCCAAGAATCTACAACTCAAAAAGTTCCTACAACACCAACGCCTATAGAAACCCAAGTTTCAAATACAGCAGCTCAACCACAAATTATTTTTTTAGAGGTCAGTCCTGAAACTCGACCTTGTACTGGTGTCGCACCACAAACTTGTCTTTTAGTCCGTGAATTAACATTGAGCGAAACTGGTCAAAAAAATTATAGCGAGAAAGAAGCGAGTTATTTTTATGACTCTATTGATGGCTTTACCCATAATTCAAAGTCTACTCAAATTATTAAGGTCAAACGCACAGAAATTGCCAATCCTGCAGCTGATCAGTCTCAATACCAATATGAACTCGACTCAATTGTTGAAACAATTCCGAGCAAATAAGCTTGTCGCTGTTTTTAATTGCTCAAAA
Organism: Acinetobacter psychrotolerans; assembly: GCF_048552595.1. Taxonomy (NCBI): domain Bacteria; kingdom Pseudomonadati; phylum Pseudomonadota; class Gammaproteobacteria; order Moraxellales; family Moraxellaceae; genus Acinetobacter; species Acinetobacter psychrotolerans. The sequence goes on from NZ_JBIMDK010000021.1 coordinate 10,261, forward strand.
AAAACCGATGCAAAAGCATCGGTTTTAAGTTCAAAATCAAACTGAGATTAGAACACGCCTTGCGCTAACATTGCATCGGCAACTTTGACGAAACCAGCAATATTTGCACCATTTACATAGTTCACAGTGCCATCTGCTTGAGTACCGTATTTCACACAGTTACGATGAATTTCTTTCATAATTGCATGTAGGCGCTCATCCACTTCTTCAAATGTCCACCCCAAACGAATCGAGTTTTGTGACATTTCAAGACCAGAAGTGGCAACACCACCTGCATTAGACGCTTTACCTGGTGCATAAAGAACTTTTGCTTCTACAAATTTTTCTACCGCTTCAAGTGTAGAAGGCATATTTGCACCTTCAGCTACACAGATCACGCCATTTGCAAGAAGTTCAACTGCATCTTCTTCATTCAATTCATTTTGTGTCGCACATGGCAATGCGATATCACACTTGATACCCCAAGGACGTTTACCTTCCAAATATTCAAAACCGTGTTTTGAAGCAAATTCAGAAATCCGACCACGTTTAACATTTTTCAGTTCCATCACTTCTGCAAGAAGCTCAGTGGTGAAACCATTTTTCACATATACCGTACCATTCGAGTCAGAAAGTGATACCACTTTCGCACCCAAATACATTGCTTTTTCTGCAGCATATTGAGCAACGTTACCAGAACCTGAAACTGCGACAATCTTGTTATTAAAACTATCACCGCGAGTTTTTAGCATTTCTTCGGCGAAGTATACCGTACCAAAACCTGTTGCTTCTGGGCGAGCCAATGAACCGCCAAAAGACAAACCTTTACCAGTGAATACGCATGAAGTGTCATTGCTGAGCTTCTTCATCATACCTGCCATGTAACCAACTTCACGACCACCGACACCAATATCCCCTGCTGGAATATCTGTGTCTGAACCTAAATGACGATAAAGCTCAATCATTAGCCCTTGGCAAAAGCGCATGATTTCGCCATCAGATTTACCTTTAGGGTCAAAATCTGAACCGCCTTTACCACCACCCATAGGCAATGTCGTTAACGCATTTTTAAAAGTCTGTTCAAAACCTAAAAATTTTAAAATGGATAGATTTACAGACGGATGGAAACGCATACCACCTTTAAACGGTCCAATCGCAGAATTATATTGAACACGGAAAGCACGGTTTACTTGGGTCTGACCTTTGTCATCTACCCACGAAACACGAAATTGTATAGCACGTTCAGGCTCTACAAGACGCTCAAGCAAGCCATGTTCTGCATATTCTGGGTTCTTTTCAATGAATGGCCATAAGCTGGTCATTACTTCTTCCACAGCTTGCAAAAATTCTGGTTGATTTGGATCACGGGCTTTAACGTAATTTAAAAAGTCATTCAGGCTAGTATATTTCAACACTCAATCCTCAGCAAAAGGGTGAATCAAAATTGGTCAAATTTTTCAAAAAAATGATATATTTTGGCGCAAAGTATTAAATATCTTTTGTTAACAATCTACAACACTTTTTCAAATATTTTTTAAATATACATTAAATTCAATATGATAATTTGTAATTGATAACATTTTTTATGACCATTCAGTCGCATTTTTCATCATTATTAAATGGCAATTATGCTCATATTTAGAGCATGTTTGGAACTATTTTAGAGCAACCGCAACCACCATAAAATATGCTAAAATTCTAATCTGTAATGCTTGCACACTTTTCTAGACCCACTAAGTTTTTATCACATGAATTCGCAAATCTCTCTCATTCAACAGATCGACGCACTTCTGCCCCAAACCCAATGTGGCTTGTGTGGTCATCGTGACGGTTGCCTGCCTTATGCTCAATCCATTACAGATGGCGAGGATGCCAATAAATGTGTTCCTGGTGGTCAACCTGTCGCAGATGCTCTAGCAACATTGTTAAATCGAACAAAATTAATTGCTGAAGAAAGTATTTGGCCTATACAAAATGATGGTCGCCCACAACGCATGAAAGCTGTGATTCGTGAAGATGAATGCATTGGTTGTACCAAATGTATCAGTGCCTGCCCTGTAGATGCGATTATTGGTTCAGGCAAACTGATGCATACTGTGCTGACCGATTTATGCACAGGTTGTGAGTTATGTATTCCACCATGCCCTGTAGATTGCATCGATTTAATCGAAGATATTCAAGTCATTCCCACTGAAATTCTGCGTAATACAGAACAAAATGATTTACGTAGTCGCTACTATGCACATATTCAACGGGAAGAAGTACGCCGTATTACACGTAAAGGGCCTGTGGTTCGTGCGGAAATTGATACGCAACTATTTTCACAGTTTTCGGAGCAAATTCAGGAACTCCCTTCAATTGAACTCAGCCAAAAGCCCATTGATAATGTGGTCAGTGCAGATGCAAAAACCACAATTGAATTGGCAAAACTGCGTACTCAAATTAAAAAACTTGAAAAGCAATTGTCAGTTCGAGCTGATGAAAAAAAATTGATGCAATTAAATCAATTACAACAACAATTAACTGCATTGCAAGAACATCACTAAGGAGAATGTTGTGACAGTTAAAAATATGACGAAAAAGCAAATTCAAACTTTTTTTGAAATTTTACGTGAACAACGTCCTCATCCAGAAACTGAATTAAACTATTCAAATGCTTTTGAATTATTGGTTGCTGTAACACTTTCTGCGCAAGCAACAGATGTCAGTGTAAATAAAGCGACAGATAAATTATTTCCAATTGCCAATACACCTGAAAAAATTTATGCACTTGGTGTCGACGGCTTAAAAGAATATATAAAAACCATTGGCTTGTATAATTCTAAAGCTGAAAATGTCATCAAAGCTTGTAAAATACTCATTGAAAAGCATTACAGCATCGTACCTGACAATAGAGCTGATTTAGAGGCTTTACCCGGTGTAGGACGTAAAACTGCCAATGTTGTACTAAACACGGCATTTGGGCAGCCTACGATGGCTGTAGACACCCATATCTTCCGAGTTGGTAACCGTACAGGTTTGGCGGTGGGTAAAAATGTCCTAGAAGTCGAACATCGACTGGTTAAAGTCATTCCTAAAGAATTTATTATCGATTCACATCACTGGCTCATTTTACATGGACGTTACACTTGCATTGCACGTAAACCCAAGTGTGGTCAGTGTCTGGTTTCCCATGTCTGTAATTGGACAGACAAATATGAGTTTGGGGCAGCGAATGAAATAAAGGTAAAAAATGACTAGATGGAACCATTGTTTAAATAAGTGAAATCAACTTACAAATACTTAAATAGATATATCAAAAGACAAAAATTTAATCTCAATACGATCGTGCGATTGAATTGAGATAGTCAAAATAATTTTCAGGCTAAAGAATTAAAATCAATTCTCCAATAAAAAAGAACCGTACATTTTACTCAATAAAATGCGAGCTTCTCAATTCTTCCAGTCATAGAACTTTTATCTTTTTTAAAATAAATTAGCTTCGATCAAAAACTCATTATTTTTGATTCTTTTCCTTCTCTGCCAATGCTTTCTTCAATGTATCTAACCGTTTTAACTCTTCTGCCACTTGTGGATGAACTCGATAATTTCCTGATTTTCGCATTTCACGGCGTTGTTGCAATTCTTCTTTTTGTGAATGGCGTAATAATTTTAAACTCATCAGTATCAAGCCAAATAAAATGATTACGCTTACAATTACCAATGCAATAAGTGCAATTTTCATTATCTACAGCTCGAAAAAAAGAGCCCTAATATGAATGAGGACTCTTTAATTGTCAAAAACTTCACACAACTTTTGAAGTTTTAACTGAAAGCTTATTTATCTAAGATTGCAAATAAATCTTTTTGAACATCTTCAATCGCACGTAAACCATCTAACTTGTCATAAGTCGGTGCATTTTCACCAGAAGCAGCACGCCCTTGATAAAAACCAACAAGTTGTTCAGTTTCAGTATGATAAGAACCTAAACGCTTACGAATTGTTGCTTCTAGATCATCTGGGCGCTGTACAAGGTCTTCACCAGTTTCATCATCTTTACCTTCCACTTTAGGTGGGTTGTAAATAAGATGATAAATACGACCAGAAGCTGGATGCTGACGACGACCAGAAAGGCGTTTTACGATTTCTTCGTCAGGAACTTCAATTTCAATCACATGATCAATCGTAATTCCCTCATTCTCTAGCGCTTCAGCTTGAGGAATGGTGCGTGGGAATCCATCAAAGATGCATCCATTGACACAATCAGGTTGTGCAATACGTTCTTTCACTAAACCAATGATCAGTTCATCTGATACTAAACCACCAGATTCCATCACAGATTGAGCTTTAAGACCTAATTCAGTACCTTCACGAATCGCAGCACGGAGCATATCACCGGTTGAAATTTGTGGGACATTGTAGCGCTTACAGATCAACTGAGCTTGTGTACCTTTGCCTGCCCCAGGTGGTCCAAGTAATATAATGCGCATAAAAAAACATCCTCATTTAAAACAATGTGTATGATACCTTTCGCTATGTCGAATTACTCTATTCTTGAGTATCGGCATCGCCTCAGCATCTAATTATAAGAAAGCCACAAACAAATGTATTAAGCCTGCAAAAAATCCAGTTACACCACCAAGCACAATCAAAATCCATTCGTCTTCCTGAAATGCAGGACGTAATAAGTTTTGAAACTCTTTTGGCGTTAATTCGCGAATTCTATCTCTAAACATTTGAAAAATTTTCTGTGCACGACTCGCATTGAAAGCCGGATCGCATACAGGCACCATCGTAATTTCAATTGAACGATCAATCAAGTCTGTCTTTAATTTAGCATACTCAGTTGGCCCTATTGACAATTGCAATGCTGTACGAATTAATGGGGTTTCCATAATACTATTAACATGACGTTTAATAATACGTCGTGTCTTATCTTTCTTTGGCCCATACATCATTTCAGTCATGATCGATTTTAGCGTAATTAGGTCTTCTGTGACTACACTTGCAAAGACATCAGAGACTTCTTCTTGACGCTTCATGAATGCGCCTTGCACATTATACGTTCCAATACGTGGAATAACAGGCTTAATCCATGGGAATTTTTTATCTGCTGTACGTGCAAAAAATTGTGGATAACGCACATAATGTGGCTCGATTGGATTAAATACCATCCAAATCGCAATCCAGTTGGTCAAAAATCCCCAAATCGCTGCAAAAAATGGCACTGTCCAATGTTGTGGTACAAAGACATACACAAACATTTGTACAATACCAAAGGTCGCACCAATTAAAGCACTGATATGCCAAATAAAGTTAATTTCTTTTTGTCCAACTTTAAGGAACATATGTACCATTAAACGACGGTCACCTTCCATCTGGCGAACAACCATTTCTTTCATGTTCACTAATGACTCGACACTCATGGTCAGTTCAGTCACTAATCCTCTCAGAATTTCTGGCATCTGCTTTTGAGCTTGCCCATAAATTCTTCTTTTCACAGAGTATGGTAAGTTTTCCCATAAAGTTGCATTTCGATCAATCATCACCTCATCGATCAAATGTTCTAACTCAAATCCAACTTGCTCGCCAATAATTCGTGCCATATCCTCAGGATCCATTGCCTGAAGAAACTCCTGAAGCGATCCTAATTTAGATAACGTATTGTCAGTAATAATTCCAGAAATGCGCCCAGCCTTACGTGGCACAATTCCTTGCCAACCTACAGGTAACGGCCCAAGATGGAAACCCCAAAATGTAATCGGGTAAAATACCATTTTCAAAGCCATCCATACGTGTACCCAAGTTACAAAGGCTGTCACAGGGATAATACTTAAAATGGCAAGATGATCAGGTCGAGCTATAAAGGCGTGCCACAAATCAATAACGTATTCCAACATGCAAGACTCTCGTATTTATTTCTATTTGCGGCCGAAGGATATGTATAAAATCATAATCATTTTTTAGTAGCCTACACTTAAAGTGTACGCAAACTGTATTTGTGGACGAGTTTCAACAATCATTTTTCCATTCTTGTCATGCAACTCGCTACCTGCCCCCATGCCCACACTAAAGGTACTTATACGATCTTTATTGAGTAGAACATAAGATAAATCACCACCTGCACCATATTGGATTTCATCTTTTCCATCTACAGGTTTACTTTGGAGTGATCCAGCATATACACCTAAATAGAAGCCATTTCTATCTGTTCCATTTAAAGCAACAGGAATACGAAAACCAACCTGTCCGCCAATCAAATTATCATCATTATAAAATGCACCCAATTTCGCATAGGCGATTCCATAAGGATTGACCCACTCACCATTTACATGTAGTAATCTTTGGGTAACCCCTGCACCAATATTCCATTTAGATGCATCTTCAGGTTTAATTTTTGCTTCTGGCAAAACACCTTTAAGATCAGGCAAATAATCTTTAACATCTGCATGTGCAAAGTTCCCTACTGCTACAAGCAATAATAAGGGAAAGATTTTTCTCATTATTTTCTCCATTGCCCCTAAATGTTGACTTAGGTCGAATTTATTTATCCATAATTTTTTGACTTTAACAGAATTATTTTACGACTCATATACAAATCACTATAATTTTACTGTCTACAAAGTCAAAGTAATATATATTTTCATACGCTAGTTAGGTTTTTTATACTTACCTTCATTTTTGAGGTAAAATGTGCCGCCCCACGCAAACCCACCAATTGAGCAGTTTAAGCCGACAACGTATGAAGCAACAGTTTCCACTTAAAAATGTCCAACAAGAAAAACGTATTTTTCGCAGTCGCGTGTTTTTTGCGATTGGAATCGTATCATTTTTCATGTGTCTACTGATTGCTCGATATGCTTATTTACAAATTTTCCATCATCAAGAATTCATTGAAGCTTCTGATAAAAACCGTATTCGTTTACAACCTATAGCACCTGCTCGTGGCTATATTTATGATCGTAATGGTACCTTACTTGCAGATAATTATCCTGTTTTTACTGCGACCTTAAGTAAGGCTGATATTGAAGATATTGATGGGACTGTTGCTCGTCTCACACCAATTTTAAATCTCACACAAGAAGATATTGACCGTTTTAAAAACCGTATTGAAACATCTAAAAAAACGGAACGTGTGACGTTAAAACTGAATTTAACTGAAACCGATATCGCACGTTTTAGTGAAGTTAAATTTCAATTTCCGGGTGTGGATATTGAAACTCAAATGACACGTTATTACCCTCATGGTGAGTTATTTGCCCATGTAATTGGTTATGTCGGACGTATTAACGATAAAGAACTGAAAGCAATTGATAAAGATAGCTATGCTGGTACCAACCTCATTGGAAAAATTGGGGTTGAAAAGTCCTATGAAGACTTGCTGCATGGTGTACCCGGTTATGAATCTGTTGAGGCAGATGCGCACGGTAATATACTGCGTCATTTAGGTCGTAAAGAGTCAACGCGTGGAAATGACTTATATTTATCACTCGATTATGGCTTACAAACGGTTGCCGCAGAACAACTGAAAGATCGCCGTGGTGCAATTGTTGCAATTGACCCCCGTACGGGTGAAATTCTTGCGCTCGTATCTAGTCCTAGCTTTAACCCCAATTTATTTGTGACGGGTATTGGCCATGATGATTATAGTGCTTTACGTGACAATTTAGACCAGCCGCTTTATAACCGTGCTGTACAGGGTTCTTACCCACCAGGTTCGACCATCAAACCCATGGAAGCAATGGGTGGAATTCACTACAAAACAGTCGATTGGAATACTGCCATTTCTGACCCAGGTTATTTCCATTTACCCGGTGATTCACATAAATTCCGTGACTGGAAAAAAACAGGTCATGGTAGTGTCAATATGCACAAATCGATTGTCATCTCTTGTGATACCTATTTCTATATTCTTTCTTATCAAATGGGTATTGATAAGATGAATACATGGATGCGCCAATTCGGTTTTGGTGAAAAAACGGGAGTGGATTTACCCAGTGAAAGTACCGGTTTATACCCAAGTCCTGAATGGAAAATGCGGACACGTAAAAGTAAATGGCTCAAAGGTGAAACCATTTCTGTGAGTATTGGTCAGGGTGCATTTACTGCCACACCATTACAATTAGCGATGGCGACTGCAATTACAGCCAATCACGGAGCACATGTGATTCCGCATGTGTTACGTGAATCTAAAGGTGCAAAAAAACATCAAGTTTTGAATGCACCAACAGGTAAAATCAATTTCAGTGGCACAGATGAAGATTGGATTAAAATGCGCGATGCGATGGTTGATGTAATTCAATCAGGTACAGGTCGTGGTATCCGCACCCCAATGTATCAAATTGCAGGTAAAACAGGCACAGCACAAGTTAAAAGTATTGCCCAAGGTAAACGCTATAACGAAGCACTATTAACATCACGACAACTCGATCATGGTTTATTCGTAGGTTTTGCACCTGCGGAAAATCCTGAAATTGCTATCTCTGTGATTTGGGAAAATGGTAAACATGGTGGCTCTGCTGCACAGCTTGCGAAACCTGTATTTGATTATTGGATGCTCACCCGTAAGAAGAATCCAATTGCACCATTAAATCATCAAGTGAGTGGTGGATTAATGACTGCTGGTATTAAACCGGGTGAACTACCAAATAACGATATTGGACTTTCAACAGCACAGAAACCTAAGCCAAATGCACAAAACCCTGCATCTGCACCAAGTCACAACAGCCAAAGCAATACTACGCATCAACCCAACACAACTGCGCGTCCTGCTACGCCACCAGAAACACAGGCTGAAATCAGTGAATAATAGAGTAAAAAACCAATTACGTATTATTGGTGGAGAATGGAAACGTCGTGTCCTACCCTTTGCGGATGTTGATGGATTACGCCCTACACCAGATCGTGTTCGTGAAACGCTTTTTAACTGGTTAATGTGGGATATTCAAAATACTAAAGTACTTGACCTTTGTGCTGGATCTGGCGCTTTAGCATTTGAAGCACTTTCACGTGGCGCACAACATGTCACCATGGTTGAACCCAATCCCAAGCAAGCTAAAATTTTAAAAGAGAATATTCAATTACTGAAAGCTGAAAATTGTCTATTACTCCAACAAACTGCGCAACAAACTTTAAGTAATTTAAATGAACAATTTGATGTGGTATTTTTAGACCCACCTTATAGCTTGAATCTTTGGGAAGAATTGGCGATGCAAGTCGATCCATTTTTAGCCAATAATGCCTTTATTTATGTAGAAGCAGATCGTGCTTTACATCAGCTAAATTTACCCACCACATGGCAGCTTCAGAAACAAACCCGAGCTGGCGTAGTGCAAGCAGGTCTATTTAAAAAAACAAGCTGAATAAATTGAAAAATGGGCGAATTAAGCCCATTTTTTTGACTGATTTTTAGGACAATTCTCAATTACTTTTTAATCACAATTGTCCATTTTTAAGTCATGCAAAAAATAATTAACGATTATTCCAGTCTGGTCGATCCGAACGATCTTTATTCCAATCACGGCGATCTTTATCCCGTTTATTATCCCATCGATGCTGATCATTACGACTCCAACGACCGGAATCCTGTTTATGTTCATAGCGTTGATCGTGACGATTTGAATAATCATCATACGGTGCAACAATACATCCTGTGAGAAAAACACCCATTAAACTCAGTACTACCATTTGTTTGATCATGGCTAAATGCTCTTTTGACTTGTATAACTAATTTAGCCAATAAGCATGAAGATTGACGCAATTTCATGTTTCGAGTTGTAGAACTTTCAACATCATTTATTCATAATTAAAGTTAATCGATGTGTGATTAAAACTAATAAGCAGTCAAAGTTCTGACCCAAAATAATCTAAATAGTTGCCCTCGATCATAGGGAAAACTTGAAATATATTCATAACCAATTTTATTTAAATCATTGATTTTAAATTCCACACCATAACCAAAAGACAAAAATAACTCATTTTCACTGATATTTTCATTGCTCGGATTAAGCAAAGTATTTTTAAGCTGTTGAATATTATATGCTGTGTAATTAAAAATTTTGACACGGTCATTTTCATAAAACTTATGACTCAGTATTGAATAATTCGTAGTCTCTTTATCATGTTCTTTGGCTAGATTTTTTTGCAGCGTACTTTGCTCATAAAATAAATCTTGTGCTGTAAAATTAACTTCACTTAGGCTATTTTTATTATTTTCAATTTCAAAGATAGGCTCTACTTTTAACTCAGCGTGTAGGTCGATATTGCTTGAATAATAAGTGTTACCTTCATCCAATTGATTATTTTCTATAAAATTATCATTAATTGACCATAAACTGGCATCTGCGCAGACGTAGCCAATCATGTTAAAAAACAAGATGAAGCTACAAATGATTGTTTTCATTTATATTTCATACTTTAAAAGCCTGTTATACAAAATATATCACGTTTTATCGCCCTACAAATGCTCATTCAGGTGAAAATTCAACTTTAGCTTTAATTGTCATTTGTACAAAATATTCATAATGAATAAAGCAATTTTAAATTCTTTTTTGAGTTAGATCATTTTCACACCATTCATTTTAATTGTATTTTTAGTAATCCACATGAATTGCATCACAACAGTTAAAAACTGTATTTTGATTAATGCTAAGATTATATGATCTCTTTCTCGTTGGATTTTAATCATGGAAATACGTGATCAAATTATTCTTGTGACTGGTGGCGCTCGTGGTTTAGGGCTTGCCATTACCCATGCACTGATTCGTGAAGGTGCAAGAGTGGTTGTGAACTATTTCAATAGTGAGGAATCTGCACAACAACTCGCAAAAAACCATGCTCAACAAGTGTTTATTTGCAAAGCAGATATCACCGATGCAGAACAAGTCAAAAGTATGTTTACTAAAGCAAAAAGCCATTATGGACACGCCATTACATCGGTAATTAACAATGCGCTACTGTCATTTAAATTTGATGGTGATTTACGCCCTAAAGTTGAAACTTTGAGTTGGAATAGCATGCAGCAACAGTTGGATAGTGCTGTAAAAGCGGCACTGTATACTACTCAAGCTGCTTTGGATGATATGAAAAAAGATCATTTCGGACGTATTATCAATATTGGAACAAATTTAGTTCAAAACCCTGTTGTGCCATATCACGACTACACCGCCGCAAAAGCGGCTTTATTGGCTTTTACACGAACAACTTCACATGATTTAGGTCAGTACGGCATCAATGTCAATATGCTTTCTGGCGGATTATTACGTAAGACCGATGCAAGCAGTAGCACACCAGATCAAGTTTTTGATTTTATTGCAGCCTCTACGCCCTTAAAAGAAGTCACCACGCCTGCGCAATTCGCAGATGCTGTTTTGATGTTTTTATCACCGTGGTCACGTGCTGTGACTGGGCAAAATTTAATTGTAGATGGTGGATTGGTAAAAGGTTAGTCAATCCATAACCTTTCTCATTTGTATACAATAAAAAAGGAAGTCTTTAAGACTCCCTTTTTTATTTTGCGAATTTAAAAGATTAAATTAAACCTTTATCTTTCAATACTTGGAACATGGTTGAACCCAATTCCGCAGGGCTACGGGTATACGCCATTCCTGCACGTTCAAATGCAGCAAACTTTTCTTCTGCTGTACCTTGACCACCAGAAATAATCGCACCTGCGTGACCCATACGTTTACCTTTAGGTGCTGTAACACCTGCAATATAACCAACTACAGGCTTAGTCACATTTGATTTGATATATTCTGCTGCTTCTTCTTCCGCAGTACCACCAATTTCGCCAATCATAATAATGGCTTCAGTTTGCGGATCTTCTTGGAATAATTTTAAACAATCAATTTGGTTCATACCTGGAATTGGGTCACCACCAATACCAATACACGTAGATTGCCCTAAACCAAGCTTGGTTGTTTGGGCAACAGCTTCATAAGTCAATGTACCTGAACGAGAAATAATCCCGATTTTACCTGCTTGATGAATGTGACCTGGCATAATCCCGATTTTACATTCACCTGGTGTAATAATACCTGGACAGTTAGGACCGATTAAACGTGCATTATTGCCATATGTTTCCAAATAGCGTTTTGCTTTAAGCATGTCTAAAGTTGGTACACCTTCAGTAATCACCACGATCAACTCAAGTCCTGCATCAATTGCTTCAATCACAGAATCCAGTACAAATGGCGCTGGGACATAAATTGATGTTGCAGTTGCACCCGTTTCTTTTACAGCTTGACGCATAGTATTAAATACAGGCAGACCAATATGCGTTTGACCGCCTTTACCTGGAGTTACACCACCAACAACTTTTGTACCGTAAGCAATCGATTGTTCTGAATGGAAAGTACCATTTTTACCAGTGAAACCTTGCACCAATACTTTGGTGTCTTTATTAACTAATACGCTCATGATTGATACTCCTTACGCTTTCACTGCAGCAACAACTTTTTCTGCGGCATCAGCTAAACCATTCGCAGAAATTAATTTTAAACCTGATTCATCAAGTAATTTTGCACCTAACTCTGCGTTATTCCCTTCTAAACGAACAACCACAGGCACCGTTACATTTACTTCTTGAACCGCTGCAATAATCGCTTCCGCAATCATGTCACAACGTACAATACCACCGAAGATATTGATTAATACGCCTTGAACAGATGTATCTGAAAGAATAATTTTGAAAGCTTCGATAACACGGTCTTTGGTTGCACCACCACCGACATCAAGGAAGTTTGCAGGTAAACCACCATACAACTTGATAATATCCATAGTTGCCATTGCAAGACCTGCACCATTCACCATACAACCAATGTTACCTTCAAGTGCAACATAGTTCAGATCAAATTCAGATGCTTTTAACTCACGCTCATTTTCCTGAGATTTATCACGCATAGCTGAAATTTCAGGTAAACGATACAATGCATTTGAGTCGATACCCACTTTGGCATCAACGCAAAGGATGTCTCCATTTTCACGAACTGACAATGGATTAATTTCAAATAATGCAAAATCATTTTCTACAAATGCTTTATAAGCACCTGTCATAATAGTGACAAATTGGCTGATTTGTTTATCTTTCAGGCCCAACTGGAAACCAACATCACGTGCCTGGAAGGGTTGTAATCCTACAAGCGGATCAACTTCTACTTTAATTATTTTTTCTGGGGTTTCTTCTGCAACTTTCTCAATTTCCACACCACCTTCAGTAGATGCCATAAACGTCACACGACGGCTTGAACGGTCTACAACTGCACCAAGGTACAATTCACGTTCTACTGGATATACATCTTCACATACTAAAATGCTATCGACAGGTTGACCGTTCGCATCTGTCTGATAGGTCACTAAACGTGTGCCTAATAAATTTTTTGCGTATTCAGCAGCCTCTTCTTTTGATTTTACGACTTTTACGCCGCCTGCTTTACCACGACCACCGGCATGAACTTGCGCTTTCATGACAGCAAATTTGCCATCAATTTGATCAAACGCTGCGGATGCTTCTTCTGGAGTTCGGATCAGTAGGCCTTCTTGGACTGGCATACCATATTTTTTCAAAAGCGCTTTGGCTTGATACTCATGTAAATTCATTTTTTACCTTTTACTATTTTTCACGTTGTTATGATCGACCAACAATTAAACTTCCATCGCAATAATTGTTGGCATTTATTCAGTTTTCTATTTATATTTTTAGATGATTATTCAATTAAAAACAACCACCAATATTAAAAAAGAGCGGTCGAAACCGCTCTTTTTTGAATTATTTACGTTTACGCTGAATTGCGTGTATCGCACGTCCATCCACAGCAAGCGCTGCTTCGTGTACAACTTCTGAATACGTTGGATGAGCAAAAGTCATCAATTGTAAATCTTCAACAGAAGATACAAATTCTAATGCAATCATACCTTGGTGAACGATATCTGAAGCACCAGGGCCAATGATATGCATACCGAGTAAACGATCAGTTTTTGCATCTGCAACAAACTTCACGAAACCAGCAGATTCATTTGCAGCTAAAGCACGACCATTCACCGCAAATGGGAATTGGCCTGTTTTAACTTCATGACCTTTCGCAGCAGCTTGTTCCTCAGTTAAACCTACCCACGCCGCTTCCGGATGTGTGTAAATTACGCTGATGATTGTATCGTAATTGATTTGAGCAGCATGACCGTGCATACGTTCAACTGCCATTACGCCTTCTTCCATTGCTTTATGTGCAAGCATTGGACCACGTACTAAGTCACCAATTGCATATACACCTTCAATAGAAGTTGCACACCAATCATTTACTTCAACCAAACCACGTTCAGTCAGTTTAATGCCTGAATCTTCAGCCAATAAACCTTCTGCATATGCTTTACGACCGACGCATACGATTAACTTATCGAATACTTGAGTCTTGTCTTCGCCCGCTTGGTTATATTGTACAGTCACTTCACGACCGTTAATTTCTGTACCAGAAACTTTTGCACCAATACGAATCTCTAAACCTTGTTTAGTCAAAAGCTTTTGATAATCTTTCGCTAAAGCTTTATCTGCCATTGGTAAGAATGCATCTAATGCTTCAAACACAACAACTTCTGAACCTAAACGACGCCATACTGAACCAAGTTCAAGACCAATTACACCCGCACCAATCACGCCTAAACGTTTAGGAATTTCTTGGAATTCAAGTGCGCCAGTAGAATCAACAATTAAGTCTTCATCCACTTTCGCTACAGGAATATTAACTGGTACGGAACCCGTTGCAAGGATTACAAATTTAGGTTCTAAAACTTGAACTTCATTGCCTTCTAAAGGCGTGAATTCAACTTTTTTACCTGCGAGTAATTTGCCCGTACCTTGTAACCATTCAATGCCATTACCTTTCAGTAATTGAGCAACACCGCTAGTCAAGTTATCTACAACTTTATCTTTACGAGCAAGAAGCTTTTGAAGATCAAGTTGAACATTTTCAACTGAGATACCATGCACATCTAAGCCATGAAGTGTATCTTCATAGTGATGAGATGAATCAAGAAGTGCTTTAGAAGGGATACAACCCACATTTAAGCAAGTACCACCTAACGATGGTTTCCCTTTATGAATGCGTTTTTCGATACAAGCAACTTTGAAACCAAGTTGAGCAGCACGAATCGCTGCTTCATAACCACCTGGTCCACCGCCAATTACAACTAAATCAAACTGAGACATGTTATCTCCAAGCAATCTCCCTAAGTCCTCCATGTTCTAAGAAGGACTTTCCCCTGTTTTTAAAATGGGGGGCAGGAGAGATTGTTAATAAATTAAAGTATTAAAGATCAAGAATAAGTCGAGCTGGTTCTTCTAACAATTCTTTGATTGCTACAAGGAAACCTACCGCTTCTTTACCATCGATTAAACGGTGGTCATAAGAAAGCGCTAAGTACATCATTGGCAAGATTTCTACTTGACCATTTACAGCCATAGGACGTTCTTGGATTTTATGCATACCCAGAATTGCCGTTTGCGGTGTATTTAAGATCGGAGTAGATAACAATGAACCGAAAGTACCACCATTAGTAATGGTGAACGTACCGCCAGTCATATCTTCGATACCAAGCTTACCATCACGCGCTTTGCCAGCGTATGCACGGATGCCATTTTCAACTTCAGCATAGTTCATGCGGTCTGTATCACGAAGAACAGGAACCACTAAACCACGTTCAGAAGAAACAGCAACACCGATGTCATAGTAACCATGGTAAACGATGTCTTCGCCATCAATTGAAGCGTTAACAGCAGGATAGCGTTTAAGTGCTTCAGTTGCAGCTTTTACGAAGAATGACATGAAGCCTAGACGAGCACCATGACGTTTTTCAAATGCATCTTTAAATTGTGCACGCATGTCCATGATTGGTTTCATGTTAACTTCATTAAATGTAGTCAACATTGCAGTTTGCTGAGTTGCAGCAAGCAGACGTTCAGCAACACGCTTACGTAAACGAGTCATTGGAACACGTTTTTCGATACGCTCACCCACAGCAACACTTAAAGGTGCAGCAGCAGGTTTAGTTTGATGATTTGCAACATCTTCTTTAGTGATGCGACCACCACGACCAGTACCATCTACATCAGATGCAGCAATACCCGTTTCAGTTAATGCTTTACGAACTGCAGGTGCTTGGTCAGCAACTTGAGCACGCTCAACAACAGGAGAAGCGCCTGCTTCAGTTTGTGCAGCAGCTTGTTCAACTTTCTGTTCAGATTGAACTGCTTGAGTTTGAGCAGCGCCAGAAATAGCACCTTCTTCAAATATTGCAATAACTTCAGATGAAAGAACTGTATCGCCTTCACCTTTGATGATTGCAGAAATAGAACCATCAGCAGGAGCAACAACTTCCAAAACTACTTTATCAGTTTCGATATCACAGATCACTTCATCACGTGAAACTGCTTCACCTGGTTGTTTGTGCCATGTTGCAATTGTTCCATCTGCAACTGACTCTGGGAATACCGGTGCTTTAATTTCGGTTGCCATTATTTAGTTTCTCCTGATTGATCAGCTACAATCGCAAGTGCGTCATTCACGAGCTGAGCTTGTTGTTTTGCATGTAAATAAGGTGAGCCACATGCAGGTGCAGCCGAAGCGTCACGCCCTGCGTAGCTAATTTGAATTTGTTTACTACCTTTCATTACGCCTTCGTATAAACGAGGAGCAATAAACAACCATGCGCCTTGATTCTTCGGTTCTTCTTGACACCAAACAAGTTCTTTCATGTTTGGATACGCTTCAAGAACTTCAGCAAGACGTTGTTCTGGGTATGGATACAACTGTTCAACACGTACAACTGCGATGTTCAAGTTTTGTTCACGACGTTTTTCAAGTAAGTCGTAATAAACTTTACCACCACACAATACAACACGTGTTACATCTTGTTTGTTGATTTGATCCACTTCATCAATCACAGTCTGGAATGTACCAGTTGCAAGCTCTTCTAAGGTTGAAGTTGCAAGTTTGTGACGAAGCAATGACTTCGGTGAAGTCACGATCATCGGTTTACGAATTGGACGAACCGCTTGACGACGCATTGCATGGAAAATCTGTGCAGGAGTCGTTGGCGTAATCACTTGCATATTTTCTTCTGCACAAAGCTGTAAGAAACGCTCTAAACGTGCTGAAGAATGCTCAGGACCTTGACCTTCATAACCATGTGGAAGAAGTAATGTTAAACCACAAACACGTTCCCATTTGGTTTCACCAGATGAGATGAATTGGTCAATAACCACTTGCGCACAGTTAGCGAAATCACCGAACTGAGCTTCCCAAATCACTAAGCTTTTTGGCAATGTAGTTGAATAACCATATTCAAAAGCAAGTACAGCCATTTCAGACAATAAAGAGTCATAAATTGCAGTACGTGGTTGGTTTTCTTTGATATGACAAAGAGGAATATAAACCGAACCATCAACCTGGTTATGCAGTTTTGCATGACGATGTGAGAATGTACCACGACCAACATCTTCACCCGTTAAACGAACCAAATAACCATCATCTAGAATAGTTGCATAAGCTAAAACTTCTGCCGCACCCCAATTAAGTGGCATTTCACCCGTTTGCATTTTCAAGCGATCATCAATCACTTTAGAAACTTGGCGTTGCATGACGAAGCCTTCAGGAAGCTCACGCATTTTTGTACCAAGTTCTTTTAAACGCTCGATTGGGAAAGTGGTATCCCAAACGTCTGTGTAGTCATGACCTAAATAAGGTTTCCAATCTACAAACATTTTTTCGTTTGGTTCCAGAACCAAAGCATTGGCAACGTGATTACCTGCTTCCAAATCTTCACGATATTTTTCAACTAATGCATCTGCAGAAGCACGATCCAATACTTGTTGTTGTACCAGTTGGTCTGCATAAAGCGTACGTGTGGTAGGCTTTTTGCTAATCACTTGATACATCATTGGTTGAGTTGCTGCTGGCTCATCCGCTTCATTATGACCACGACGACGGTAGCAGAACATATCAATCACAACATCTTTACGGAATGTATGACGGAAATCATGTGCCAATTGTGCAATAAATAATACAGACTCAGGATCATCACCATTCACATGGAAGATCGGTGCTTGGATCATTTTTGCAATGTCAGTACAGTATTCTGTAGAACGTGCATCACGTGGATCAGATGTTGTAAAACCAACTTGGTTATTCACAACAATATGAACTGTACCACCAACGGTATAGCCACGAGTTTGCGACATTTGGAAGGTTTCTTGGTTAACACCTTGACCCGCAAATGCAGCATCACCATGAATAATTACTGGTAATACATCATCACCACCAATGTCTTTACGACGTACTTGGCGTGCACGCACAGAACCTTCAACCACAGGTCCAACGATTTCTAAATGCGATGGGTTAAACGCCAATGCCAAGTGAACTTCGCCACCTGGGGTCATTACGTTTGAAGAAAAACCTTGGTGATACTTAACGTCACCAGAACCTTTCTTATGAATTGATTTACCTTCAAACTCACCGAACAAATCAGCTGGGTTTTTACCCATAATGTTCACAAGTAAGTTTAAACGACCACGGTGTGGCATCCCGATAACAACTTCTTTACAACCTACAGAACCTGCACGTTGAATCAGTTCGTTCACCATAGGAATAAAAGATTCACCACCCTCTACACCGAAACGCTTAGCACCTACATATTTATTGCCTAGGAATTTTTCTAAGCCTTCAGCCGCAGTTAAACGCTCAAGTACATGCTTCTTTTGATCCGCAGAAAAACCGAATTGACCACGAGCACCTTCTAGGCGCTGTTGGATCCAACGTTTTTCTTTAGTATCAACAATGTGCATATACTCTGCACCAATAGAAGCGCAATATGTTGCTTCCATTGCGCTGACCATTTCGCCTAAAGTCGCTTCAACTTTACCAATCGCTAGATTACCTGCATTAAATACAGTGTCTAAATCTGATTTGGTTAAACCGTGCGCAGCAAGATCTAAGTCAGGCACGTCTTCACGTTTTGCTAAACCTAGTGGATCAAGTTTTGCTTTTTGGTGACCACGGTTACGATACGCCGCGATAAGTTGTAACACACCAATTTGACGACGTTCGTGATGAGTACTTACTTCACTTTGTACGACAGCTTGAACTCGATTTGAATTACGACCTAATAATAAGAATTGCTCACGAATATTTCCGTGTGGTTGATCACCCTTTGGAAACTTATCGAAATATTGACGCCAATCCTCACCTACTGAGGTTGGAGAAGAAAGGTACTGTTCGTAAAGCTCTTCAATATACGCTGCACTATCAGCGGAAAGTTCAGTGTCAAGACGCAATGCGTCAGCAACTTCTTGCATTTGTGGACCCATTTCCTATTGCAAAAACATTAGAGGGTGCTTTTTAAGCACTCCCATGATTGATAATGCCAAATCGGTAAATTGACATTCACCCATCAGGCACAAAAATACCGTGGGGCGTTATACATCATTAGTTAATAACTAATGTATACAATGAATCATAACACCCGTAATGGCATCATCACTCATTTATACCCAACCGCAGCTGAGCAATTTTTTGCAAATCGACTTAGAAAAAACAAAGCAACGATTTATTTTTTCTAAAGCGATTTTACGATTAACTCATAAAATAGTTATAAACCGACCTTATTCCAGTTTATGTTGAAAATATGTACAAAAATTAAGTACTTTTTCCACATATAGTGATTTGTTAAATCCTAACATGAACTGCCGCTTCAATTGATTTTTTTGACACATACCACCTATAAATTGGCGAAATACATATAAAGAATAATCGAATATCATCCGCCCTTTTACATAAAATTATGATCATCTAGATCGTAATTTCCGATACTTTTCAAAATTCAATAAAAAAGCGCACATCACCAATGATATGCGCTTTTTATAACAACAGTATTAACCAGCTTGGTCGAACAACATGCTACGGATATGACCGATTGCTTTTGTTGGGTTCAAACCTTTAGGACATACAGCGACACAGTTCATAATCCCTTTGCAACGGAATAATGAGAATGGGTCGTCAAGACGTGCTAAACGGTCTTGAGTTGCAGTATCACGAGAGTCAATGATAAAGCGGTATGCATTTAACAATGCAGATGGACCTAAGAATTTATCTGGGTTCCACCAGAATGATGGGCATGAAGTTGAACAACATGCACATAAAATACATTCATATAGACCATCTAAATGATCACGCTCTTCTGGAGACTGTAAACGCTCTTTCGGTGGCGCAGGCTGATTATTGATTAGGAATGGCTGAATTTTGTCATACTGATCGTAGAACTGAGTCATGTCCACAACTAAATCTTTAACCACTGGCAAACCTGGTAATGGACGAATCACGATTTTTTCAGGTAAATCGTTTAAGTTCCATAAACAAGCAAGACCATTTCTACCATTGATGTTTACACCATCAGACCCGCAAATACCTTCACGGCAAGAGCGACGGAATGTTAATGATTCATCTTGTAATTTTAACGCAAGAAGTGCATCAAGCAACATACGGTGCTTGTCTGTCAATTCAAGTTTAAAAGTTTGCATGTACGGCGCTTTATCCTTATCAGGATCGTAGCGGTAGATTTCGAATGTACGAGTGCCTCTACTCATCTTTATTCTCCCGATTAGAATGTACGTGGCTTAGGTTCAATAGCTTCTACAGTCAACGGGCTGTAACGTACTGGTTTGTATTCTAAACGGTTATCGCTCGAATACCACAAAGTATGTTTCATCCATTCATCATCACGGCGACCATATGAATATGTCGGGTGATCCGCTGGTAATTCATAATCAACAACGGTATGCGCACCACGACACTCTTTACGAGCAGCAGCAGAAATCAAGGTTGCTTTTGCTACTTCGTATAAGTTTTCAACTTCCAAAGCTTCAACACGTGCAGTGTTAAATACTTTAGATTTGTCTTTTAAGTGGATATTGCGAACACGTGGTGCAATTGCAAGAATCTGTTTAACACCTTCGTCAAGCAAAGCTTGAGTACGGAATACACCTGCGTGATCCTGTACGATATCACGGATTGCATCTGCAACTTCTTGTGCATTTTCACCAGACGTTGAATTATCAAGATGGTTAATACGAGTCATCGTATTAACAAGTGCATCTGTTGGAACTGGCGTATATTCATCACCGTGATGTTTAGTCACGTAATCGATAATGTGCTCACCCGCAGCTTTACCAAATACAACCAAGTCAAGCAATGAATTTGTACCTAAACGGTTTGCGCCATGTACAGATACGCAAGAACATTCACCAATTGCATAGAATCCTTTTACAGGAACTGTGTAGTTCATTGAACTATTGGTTGTGTACTCTTTAGTTGCTTGATCGTAACCCGCATAAAAACCAGCTTCATTATTCGCAGATTCAGGAATAACAACCTGACCGTGAATATTGGTAGGAATACCACCCATTTGATAATGGATTGTCGGCACAACTGGAATCGCTTCTTTGGTAATATCTACGTTTGCGAATTTTTTACCAATCTCAAATACAGATGGTAAGCGCTTCATAATCGTATCAGCACCCAAATGAGTCATATCGAGAAGGATATAATCACCTTTAGGACCACAACCACGACCTTCTTTGATTTCTTGGTCCATAGAACGTGATACGAAGTCACGTGGAGCCAAATCTTTCAAAGTTGGAGCATAACGTTCCATGAACGGTTCGCCGTCTTTGTTACGAAGGATTGCACCCTCACCACGACAACCTTCAGTTAACAATACGCCTGCGCCTGCAACACCCGTTGGGTGGAACTGCCAGAATTCCATATCTTGCAATGGAATACCTGCACGAGCTGCCATACCAAGACCGTCACCAGTATTGATATAAGCATTTGTAGATGCGCGATAAACACGACCTGCACCACCCGTAGCAAACAAAGTCGCCTTCGCTTGGAATACCGCAATTTTACCCGTTTCTTGGTCAATTGCAGTTACACCAATCACAGTACCTTCATCATTACGGATCAGATCAAGTGCAATCCATTCAACGAAGAACTGAGTACCCATTTTCACGTTGCTTTGATAAAGCGTATGTAAAAGCGCGTGACCTGTACGGTCAGCAGCAGCACATGCACGTGGAACTGGCTTTTCACCATAGTTTGCAGAGTGTCCACCAAATGGACGTTGGTAAATCGTACCATCCGCATTACGGTCAAAAGGCATACCCATGTGTTCTAATTCATAAACAACTTTAGGCGCTTCACGACACATAAACTCGATTGCATCTTGATCACCTAACCAGTCAGAACCTTTTACTGTGTCATAAAAGTGATAGTGCCAGTTATCATCTTGCATATTACCAAGAGATGCACCAATACCACCTTGTGCCGCAACAGTGTGAGAACGTGTTGGGAATACTTTGGTTAGCACTGCAACTTTCAAACCTGCTTGAGCAAGTTGATAAGAAGCACGCATACCTGAACCACCACCACCAACGATGACTGCATCGAAAGCTTGGCTTGGAATATTTGAATAATCTTCTTTAGGGGTTAAAGCGCCCATGACATCTTCCTATCAATTCGCCCAAAAAATCTGGATTGCCCAGATCGCATATGCAATAACAGCAATAATCACTGCTGATGTTAATACAATGCGTAAACCTGAAGCTGAAGGACCCATCTGACGAGTAGTCACATAATCTGTGAATACTTGCCACATACCAATCCAAGCATGTGCAACAAGAGATAAGACCGCCAATAAAGAAAGAATCTTCATTGGTAATGTCATCATAAAGCCGTACCACTGTTCAAATGTAAAACCGCTATTGCACAGGATCCAACCAAATACAACAACAGTATAAACAGCCAGTACAACAGCACTTACGCGCTGGACAAACCAATCACGAGAACCTGAACCCGAAAAACCAGTAGCACTTTTCATTAGAGTACGATCCATACAAATGCTGCAACAATACCGATTGCAGACAAGATTAATGCGATGGTAGATGCAACTCGGCCACTTTGCAGTTCTTCTGCAATGCCTTGGTCAGCAAGCAAATGTTTAATACCCGCAATGAAGTGGAAAATTAAGCCAGCTACAAATACCCATACAACAAAGCGCACAATGAAGCCACCGAGAATTGCCTGAACTTGAGCAAAACCTTCTGGTGAAGACAATGATTTGTCTAAAAGCCACAAAATTACCGGTACGAGTAAAAATACGATGACACCAGAAAGACGGTGTAGAATTGATGCAATAGCCACAGGGGATTTTAAGTTTACGTCTAAAACTTGACCCATGGACAAATTGACAGGTCTGTTGCTTTTCACAGCGGGCATCCTGTAAGTAAAAACTCCATCCGGAGTTTGTTGGAATTAATTCGAAGGAAAGCTAGCATTGTCAGACAAAATTAATTGCCTGAACTTTAAACGACACTGAATTATAAAACGTGAACAATCAAAACACAAACCGTTGAAATTGGCTTTTTCCTTAAAAATCACTCAAATAAGAATCATTTACAACAAGTTTGAAGCCAATCCATTCGATTAGCCCCCCTACTAAAATGCTATCTCATTATTTTTTAACACATTTAGATATTTCATTGATGTACATAATTACCACTTATATTATTTTTATAAATTTAGACTAAAGAACAAGGTACAAAAAAATGTCCTATTCAATTTTTCTATATGATCTATAACTATTTTTATCAGTGGAAACTTCATATTATTTACAATAAATATGCTCATTTTAACCCAAGTACATATTTTCCGAATAAATATGAATCATTTTTTCACTTGATTTAACTGAGCAGTTTATAATAAGAAAGAACTACTTAGCCTGTGAATTACTTATTTTAATACGTCACGAAATAGTCTCATTGTGGAATAAAGCAACAAGTGATTTGTATTTCCACCTTGGTTTTGGTTATTTTTTAAACCAAGAGGGTTCAAATTGAACTATTTTTTAATCAAATAATATTAAAAATGAAAATAAATATTTCATCCAAATCTTCGATTATTTTTCATTCCAATAGCATGGAATAATAAAGGTAAGTCGTGAGATTTAGGTGGTTTTAGACGATTTACAAACTTTCTGTTTTATTCGAATATTTTTGCTCATTTGGCAAAAAATAGTGCTTTTTGTCTGCAATATGAATTATTTTTCTGCACCTAATCTAGAATTTACCTTATTATACTGTGCGGCGCTGAAACACGATGGTCAAGCAAGTTATTTTTTAACTAAGCTACTATGGAAACAACATTTTTTAATCCATAAGTATAATTGACAAAGTTTCAGTACCTACTAAGCTTAATAGCAATTTTTGATCCGTCTGACTTGTGCATTACAAGATGACCAAACAAGTTAGATAAAATATACTCACCAGGACAGGAGATCTATTGAATGTCTGAAGCAACTGGCAAAAAAGCCGTATTACAGCTTGATGGCAAAGCAATTGACTTACCAATTTACAGCGGCACATTGGGCCCAGATGTAATTGACGTTAAAGATGTATTGGCCGCAGGGCACTTTACTTTTGATCCTGGTTTTATGGCTACAGCTGCTTGCGAGTCTAAAATTACTTTCATTGACGGTAACAAAGGTGTTCTTTTACACCGTGGCTACCCAATTGATCAACTTGCAACTAAAGCTGACTATTTAGAAACTTGCTATTTATTATTAAATGGCGAGCTTCCAACTGCTGAACAAAAATCTGAATTTGACGCAAAAGTTCGTAACCATACAATGGTTCATGACCAAGTTAGTCGTTTCTTCAATGGTTTCCGTCGTGATGCTCATCCAATGGCGATCATGGTTGGTGTAGTTGGTGCGCTTTCTGCGTTCTATCACAACAACTTAGATATCGAAAATGTTGATCACCGTGAAATTACAGCGATCCGTTTGATTGCTAAAGTTCCTACGCTTGCAGCGTGGAGCTACAAATATACAGTTGGTCAACCGTTCGTTTACCCACGTAACGATTTGAGCTATGCTGAAAACTTCCTGTACATGATGTTTGCTACACCAGCAGATCGTGATTACAAAGTTAACCCTATTCTTGCTAAAGCAATGGATCGTATCTTTACGCTTCATGCTGACCATGAACAAAATGCGTCTACATCTACTGTACGTTTAGCTGGTTCTACTGGTGCTAACCCTTACGCATGTATCGCTGCGGGTATTTCAGCACTTTGGGGCCCTGCTCACGGCGGCGCAAACGAAGCTGTTCTTAAAATGCTTGATGAAATCGGCACTGTAGAGAACGTTGCTGGCTTCATGGAAAAAGTGAAAACTAAAGAAGTTAAACTGATGGGCTTCGGTCATCGTGTTTACAAAAACTTCGATCCACGCGCAAAAGTAATGAAAGAAACTTGCGACGAAGTGCTTAGCGCGCTTGGTATCAACGATCCTCAACTTGCGCTTGCAATGGAACTTGAACGCATTGCATTGTCTGATGAATACTTCATCAAACGTAACCTATACCCTAACGTAGACTTCTACTCAGGTATCATCCTTAAAGCGATTGGTATCCCAACAGAAATGTTTACTGTTATTTTCGCGCTTGCACGTACTGTTGGTTGGATCAGCCACTGGTTAGAAATGCACAGCGGTCCTTACAAAATCGGCCGTCCTCGTCAGCTTTACACTGGCGAAACTCAGCGCGATATCCAAGGTCGTTAATTCGAAAGAATTGATTGATTTAAAAAAACCACCCTTTTGGGTGGTTTTTTATTGTCTATTACAAACTTAGCTCAAGCATTCTTGAATTTTCTATTCATGCTTAGTAACTTTTTTCTAGTTATTGCTAACGTAAATATAAAAATCCTAAGTATTCAAACTAAGGTTAAAAGTTTAGTATTAGAATATAAACCTAATTTTTATCATAACTTTGAATAAATACTGCTTAGCGACCCCATTCCATTTTTGCCATATAAGGACGAACTTTTATAATACGTTGAATGTTGGTCTTCTCTATTTGTGTTAATTGGCTTTCGACATTGGTACTGCATGGCATATACCAACTATCATTTGCAAATTGGCTAGCGATTTCTTTATTGGCAAATGAATAACCATGACGTGCGTAAATTTCATTACGCATCCAATCTAAATCTTGGGCAGGCATTTGTAAATCATCATCTTTCAATAAGCGTTGTGAAGCCGAAGGATAATCACCTACATCTTTTTGATAACGACATTGTTGTGGTTTTAGATCAAAATATTTAGGTTTTACATTTCCAGCCACAGACTCCCAACTTACATCTAAACGATTAGGTTGGTTTGAATCCACCACAAAAGTAAATATACCACTACTTGCCTTTGCGCCACTTTCAGTCGCAGTCATCTTATAACCTTGTGGAGTAGCTTGAACCTTACCTGTAAAATTTTGTTTGTTTTTCCCTAAAATGCTATAGCCTTTCACCTGATTACGATCTATAGACTGGATAAATACAGCAATTTTTTGATCATCATATTTACCTGACCAAGATTGCTGTAGTTGTTTAATATCAAAAGCATAAAGATTTTGCATCAACAATATATTTATACCCATCACGGCAAACACTACTTTTTTCATTGTTATTCCTTTTTGTTTATAAACAATCATTTTGCTTCACATTATAAAATGTAAGCTGAATGTTTTAACTTAGCCTAATATTTAACTTAGATTGTAAGTTAAACTTTCACTTTTGTGATAACGAAGATCGTAACGTTTTTCAAAGATTAAGTTTTACAATCAGCTCAATTTATTCAAAAAATTAGCTTAGAAGTAAAATAATATTCATAAAGCGATTGGTTTAATCCTTTCTTTCATTATAATTTCTGACAATTACTACATGATATTTGGTCATGAATAAAACAAAAAAGACATATCGCTACATGACGTTAAGTCTTGTTATTTTTATCTTATACACCTATTTGTGTTTTCTCATGGTTAAAATTTGTCTGGCTTATTTTCCATGGCAAACGGATCAAAACTTTTTATTACTCAAACAAGATATTGTCGACACTCAACCTTGGCAATTTGCTTTCAAAGTTCATGTGATCGCCAGTAGCTTTGTTTTAATTGCAGGCTTTACCCAGTTTTTTCGCATATTCAGAAATAAGCATCCAAGGCTACATAGACTCAGTGGATGGCTCTATATACTTACCATTTTAATTTTTGCTTTACCCAGTGGTTTTATTCTAGCGGTATCAGCTTCTGGCGGTATTTCTACGCAAATTAGTTTTATTCTATTGTGTTTTTTTTGGGGAATTAGTACGGTTCTTGCCTTGTATTACGCACTAAAAAAACAATGGTTATTACATCGCGATTGGGTCATTCGAAGTTTTGCTTTAAGTTTATCTGCCCTCAGTTTACGTACTTGGAAAATGGTTCTCTATCCGCTACAACCCTATTTTGAATGGTTGACACCTGTGCATATTTACCAACTTGAATCATGGCTAGGTTGGGTCATTAATTTATTGATTGCTGAAATAATTATCATCAAGCTTCATCAGAAAAAATTTAATAAAAGCACATAAAAAACCCTAAATGAATTTAGGGTTTTTTATAAATAGTAAAAAAAATTACTTATGACGCAACATTATATTTATCTAGATCCAATTCACTCAACTGATTTTTCAGCTCTTGCAAAGACCACGGCCAAGCAGCAAAGTTACGACCATTTTGATCTAAATAGTAAGATTTACATCCTCCAGCATTAAATACTGTGGTTTTTAGATGCTTTTGAACTTTAATATTATGATAACGCACAACATCTTTTTTAATTTCAAAACGAGTGAACTTTTGGTCACGCATTTTTAGCAAACCATTCACGATATAATCAATCTGCGCTTCTGCAATACCAATAAACGAATCGTAAACCAGAATATTAGGTCCAAGTACAAGGAATGCATTTGGTACTTTCTCAATACTCGCCCCAAGATATGCTTCTGGTGATGTATCCTTCCAACGTTCAGACAATAACTGACCCGTTGTATCCGTCACACGTTTACCAATCGGTGGATGTGAAACTTCGAAGCCCGTACCCAGAATAATTACGTCTACTTCATGACGTTCACCATTCGCTGCAACTACAGTATTACCATCAATTTCAACCAAACCATGTGGAACCAAGCTGACATTGTCTTGTTGTAAAGCTGGATAATAATTGTTTGCAAATAATAAACGTTTACAACCAATATCAAAATTTGGCGTTACATTTTTACGCAACTTTTCATCGCTGATTTGTAAACGTAATAATTGACGGCTTAGAAAATTCACAGGTTTCAGAATTTTAGGATTACGCAATCCAAAGTTCACGCCATTTAAAATTTGAACAATGCTTTTACGCCATGTTTCCTGAATCACTGGAAATTTACCAATTACACCTTTTGCTTTTTCGCTCAAATCCATATCTGCTTTTGGGAGTACCCATGGCGCAGTGCGTTGGAACACAATGAGTTCCTTCGCTTTAGGTTGAACTTGTGGAATAAACTGAATTGCAGACGCACCTGTACCAATCACAGCAATACGCTTACCTGTTAAATCAGCCTCATGATTCCAACGTGCAGAATGGAACATTTCACCTTTAAAGGTTTCAATACCTTTAATTTTTGGCATTGATGGCTCGGTAATCGGCCCAGTCGTAAAGACAACAGTTTTTGTCTGATATGTACCTTTAGATGTCTCTAAATTCCAAATATGCTTTGTTTCATCCCACTTTGCACTGATTAATTCATTATTGAATTCAATCTTGCCACCTAAATCAAATTTCTCCACAACCTCTTCCAAATAATCTAGAATTTCAGGTTGCTTAGCGAATAAGTGACTCCACTTATGACTCGGTGAAAAAGAGAATGAATACACCGCAGAAGGTACATCACAACCACAACCTGGATAATTATTATCACGCCAAGTTCCACCCACACGGCTTGCTTTTTCAAGCACCACATAGTCATGATAACCTGCTTGATCCATCTTATACGCAGCTGCAATACCTGAAATACCTGCACCAATCACAATGGTGTCATGCACAGGCACTTGCTTTTTGGTATCCGCAGCTTTTTCAACAGCAGGTTTTACAATTTGAGTGGCCACTTTCGTTTCAGCTTTCTGCGTTGCTTTCACTGCTGTTTTTGGCTTAACTTTAGGTTCCACTTTCACTTCAGCTTTTACAGGTTCATCTACTTGAGGTTGAGTCACTTGCTTAATCTCTTCAACCGTCGTTTGGTTCGACTTTTGCTCTGCTGCATTTTTTTCTAGAATCGTATCTAAATCATTTTCTGTCGTCATTTTTTTTCCAACGCTTATTTTACAAATCTATTAAATAATGGATAACCAATACCAAGCACTTTGGTATAAAGACTTGGCGATGCACGTTTCATCAGCCAGAATAATTTGGCATCAGGCTGCGGAATGGTATAGAGTTTGCCTGCATCTAAATTATTCAACGTTTTAATTGCAACTTTATCACTGGTGGTAAATGCATGATTCATCAATAAATCATCTGCAAGTCCTGAATAATGACCTGGTAAACGGCCATTTTTCATAATATTGGTCGGCACTAAGGTTGGGCATAGTACATTCACACGAATGTTATTTTGACGTAATTCAGCCGATAATGTTTCAGACAAAGCCAATACACTCGATTTGGTGACATTGTATGCTGTCATTTCTGGTGCTGCGGTAAAACCAGCTGCTGAAGCAACATTAATAATTGCGCCATAACCTTGTTTTTTAAATTTAGGCACAAAAAAGTGGCAGCCATGAATCACCCCCCATAAATTGACATGCATACACCATTGCCAATCTTCAAGTGAAACCTCATCAAACTTACCACCCAGCCCCACACCTGCATTGTTAATCACTAAGGTTACAGAATGCCCCATAAGCTTTTCAGCATCATCTGCCAGTGCTTTCACTTGGTCTTTATTGCCTACATCACACTCTACGGCAAAAGCTTTTGCGCCTAAGCCTTCAAGCAATTGAACTGTTTCTTGTGCTGCTTCAAGATTGATATCAGCGCAAACGACAGTTCCACCACGTTTTGCCAACTCTATGGAAAAACTACGACCAATCCCACTACCTGCACCAGTCACAACGGCATAGGCTTTTTGTGTCGGTTTTACTCTTTTTGAAAAAATTCCCATTTACATCATCCATTTCATATTTTTAGTTTTAAGAACGTAATGCTGGCGTAAATTCTTTGGTTAAATAAGGCGTTAAAATTCCTGTTTCAGGGTTTAACAATCTTTCCTTATAATATTCAAGAAACTCACTGGTATCGTGGTCATTGGGGTGAAAATCTGGACGTAAATAGTCAAAAATGTGTTTTAAACTGCTCCCATAAACGCCATCTTTTAAACCAAATATTAATTTAAAGCTGTGAGGTATTTCTTTCCAATAACGTAAGCTAGTTAAATTTTTAGGATTACGATAAAAAGGAACCAACAAAGAGGCTGCTGAAATTAATACAAGAATTGTGATCAATGCGGGGAAAAATCCTGCAATTCTTAATGTATAGTTATTTGATAACTCTTGATAAACATCAAATGCAATATCTTTATGCTCAGACTCTTCAAGCATATGCCACATCCAAATCGCACGTTGCTTTTCATCTTGTGAATGGAAGAAAATTTCTTCATGATTCATCATATATTCAGCCAATACAGCCGTGAAATGTTCAATACCTGCCATCAATGACAATTTCATTGGCTGTGGTAAACGGTCAAGTCCGTAGTCGAACACCCAACCCGCCCAAGTACGGAATAATTTGACAGGTAGATCTATTTCGATAAGTGCATCATTCAATTCTTCATGCATTTTAGAATGAATCGCTTCCTGACCAATCAGTGAAGTTACACGCTGTTTTAACAATGGATCTTTAATAAAATCACGGTGATAACGTGCAGTGTCAATCACCAAATCTTCACCACGGGTTAAAAAAATCGAAAGTGAAGCAAAATAAGCACTCGCAAGCTCTGCATTCAAATAAAATTTGTGATCCAATTTTTTAGGGTCAAAATCAAATTTCATGTGGCGAATTGGAATAATCGGAGTTTGATTTTCCAAACTAAAAGGTGCTGCAGCGAAAATCTTAGCAGCTGCTTTTTTAAGTGGCTTGGTTAATAACATGACATATACTCTTCATTTAATTTTTGGAAATCCGTTTCGTCATAAAAATGAGTCACAGATCGCCTTTTAAGTGAAAAAACTCTATTTTAATAAAAGCAAATTACGTCATGTTTTACCTATTTCCATTAGCAACAACCATCATTCAACTTGCAAATTATGACATCTCAATAGAATTGTTAGACAATATTAAAATGGATTACCTCTATTAACAAAAAATGACCTATATGCACATTTTTCTCTTGGTTAAAAGCTGGAAACTTCAATTTATTATTTCGTATGGCGGTGTTTAAACAGATAGCTTAAATCAGTTAATGAATGAATATTGCAATGGAAAGTATCGCCTTAGCTGAACATTACATCGAATTTATGCACAGCGCATCTGAGATTCGACTTTATGCCAAAATTTGGCCCCCTCGCTCTCATCAGCATCTGACTCCTATCATCCTTTTCCATGACTCCTTAGGTTCTGTGTAACTTTGGCCTGATTTTCCTGCACAATTGGCAGAAAAAACACAGCGCCAAGTAATCGCTTATGACCGTTATGGATTTGGGCAATCGGCTGTAAATCCTCAACCATTAACTGTGAGTTTTGTATCCGATGAAGCAACTTTAGGATTTGCCGCAGTGTTAATACATCTTGATATTCAAGATTTTATTGTCATGGGTCACAGCATCGGTGGCGGTATGACAACATGCTGTGCGGCACTCTACGCTGAACGCTGTAAAGCACTCATAACCATGTCTGCGCAAGTCACGGCAGAAGAATTCACGCTAGCAGTTCTAGGTGAAGCAAAACAAGTGTTTAAGCAAGATGGATAATTGAAACGACTATCCAAATATCATGGTAATAAAGCACAATGGGTGTTAGATGCATGGACTGAAACATGGTTACCTGAAGATTTTAAAGAATGGAAATTAGATGATTATTAAAACCAAATCTACTGCCCTTTATTGGTAGTTCGTGGAGAATTTGATGAATTGTCTCAACCGCAACGCTTTATCGAACATACCGCAGGTACGTCACAAATGAGTATTATTGCCAATACTCGACACATACCACATAAAGAAAAACCAGATGAAGTACTTGAGATTATTTCAACATTTTTAGAATCTGTTGCGATTGCATAAATATGAACTGCAATTAACGAGGATCAAAAATAAAGCTGAAACAGTCAATCACGCACTGTTTCAGCTTTAAATTACAACTTCGTTTATTTTTAATCTAATCCTTTATGAACGCAATGCAGGAATAAACTCTTTCACAAAATACTGTGCCAATAAACCATTTTCAGGATTGAGTAACTTTTCTTTGTAGTATTCTAAGTGCACTGTCGTATCGTGGTCATTCGGATGAAAATCACGGCGTAAATAATCAAAAATATGTCCTAAAGAACTTCCAAAAACACCATTTTCAAGCCCAAATAAAAGATCCCAGCTACCCTTGCCTTCTTTCCAGAAGCTTAGACTAATCACATTTAAAGGACGACGTAAAAAAGGCAGAAATAAAGCCCCTGCGCCAACCCCTACACCCAAAATAATCAATGCAATAAAGAATCCTGTAATACGTAATGGATAATTTGCAGATAAAACCTGATAGGTATCATATGCGATATCTTTATGTTCAGATTCTTCCAACATATGCCATAACCATAATGCACGGGTTTTATCATCAATCGAATGATTGAAAATATTTTCATGGGTCATCGCATATTCAGCAAAGACTGCCGTGAAATGCTCAATACCTGCCATCATGGATAATTTAAGTGGCTGTGGAAATTTCAACAAAGTGTGATTAAAAACTTGCTCTGCAAGAAAGCGATACAGACGCACAGGGATATGATTTGGAATCATAATCTCGTTATATTCATTATGGACTTTAGAATGAATTGCCTCTTGTCCGATCAAACTGGTCAAGCGCTGTTTTAGCACAGGGTCTTTAATTTGATCCCGATGATAACGTGCAGTTTCTATGACCAAATCCTCACCATAGGTTAAGAAAATCGACAATGCCGCAAAGTAAGCTGTACCCCATTCTTTTTGCATAAAAAATTTAACGTCCAATTCTTCTGGAGTGAAATTAAATTTAAAATGACGAATAGGTACAACAGGTGTTTGCTTATCCAGATCTATGGATGCTCCTGCACGAATAACTTTAGATACAAGTGATTTTATTGGCTTCGAAAACAACATAGCAGAATACTCATTTTCAGATAATGAATGAAAAAGTAACTTATCTATGACCACTCAATCAGTGCGGTCAAAATTTATTAGAAATAATTACACTATGCTAATCACAATCCTTGTAGCAAAAAAGATCATTCCATTAGCATCTTATGCCTTTAAACCAATGATGAATGACAATTTCAATTCAGTTTTCACCTATTGATAAATTATGTCCTCTAAGGACTGTATTTTTAATTTATGAGCAAATTTGGAAAAGATTCAAAATACTTAAGCCGATAAGTCAATCATCAATTTTGATATTTTGTTTTAGCTGAATACTTTTTCTTGTGAATTTTATTGTTAATAAAGATTTTCATAAATCCGTCTGAAACACCGTATAATTAAAAAGCTTATTGAGATTGTTTATCTGCAAAGATATGAATGTAAATATAAGTAAATACGACTCTTGAGCCTTGTATCTTAAATAATTAATCAGTCTAAATGCCTTTATTATTATGGTGAATATAAGAATGCTAAAATTCTATTCTTTATTAATAAAATTATTGAACATTGAACATTTTAAATACCGAGGCTTAACCCAAGGTGAAATTAAAATTAGCCAACAAGTTTTTGGTAATTTAATTGATTATCAGCGTGTTAGGATTTTTAATCAGCCTTATCTACCATGGCAACCTAAAGGTGTCGTTATGGCACCAAATGGTTGTATCCATTTCAAAGCTGCTGATTATTGTAGTGACTTCATTGAACAATCACGTTTTTACCAAGCTGTTTTTATTCACGAAATGGCACATATTTATCAATATCAACGCAAAGAAAATGTTTTGTTAAAAGGTGCATTTTTACAAATGGGCTTATACCTCACTTGGGGGAAATACAATCCATATCGATATAAATTAATCAAAAATAAATGTTATTTTGACTATAATTTGGAACAACAAGGCGATATTGCCAAAGACATTTATATGAACCGAATTCCCAATATCATTTTATACCCAGAACTCACTACAACGATTTGAAATATCAGCAATGTCTATATGACAGTCTCAATATTTTCATCAACCAATCTTTATATCTCAAAATTTATAAATAAAACTTGAATCAAGCACTTTCCATCACTTTAAATTCAATAAACACGCATTTCACACATAAATAAATACAACTTAAGTCCATATTTTTTATCAATAAAATTTATAAACAACTCAAATCATTCATCTTATTGATGAATAATCTATTTTTAGCTCTAGTATCTGATGGTTTTTTAGTTAAAATACGTGATATCTGTAATTTTTGCCCTGCAAGAAAATAAAGATTTTAATCATGTCTTTGATGATTTAAAGTTTCGCCATTTGGCAATTACTTAATAATCTAAGCACGCTAAGTTGAACAACTATTCTTATACAAATCAACTTATTGTGTATGCATTATCCCTATAGGAATAGGACTGAGTTTAAATGAAAAGTTTTAAAATTGCTTTAGCGCAATTCTCTCCATTCATTGGCAATATCGAAGCGAACGTTCAACGCATGATTGAACAAGCCAATGAAGCGAAAAAACAAAATGCTGAAATTATTGTATTTCCTGAACTTTCTACGCTTGGCTATCCAGCGGAAGATTTACTTTTACGTCCAAGCCTGACTAAGCGTACCGCACAAGCTTTCGAACAGTTGGCACAAGTAAAAGACATCGTTTTAGTCTTCGGTTTTGTCAATAATACTGAAGATGGTCAACGATTTAACTCTGCGGCTGTCATGAAAGATGGTCAAGTTTTAGGTGTGTACAATAAACAAAACTTACCAAATCACAGCGTATTTGATGAAAAGCGTTATTTTAATGAAGGGCATCAGCACCTAATTTTTGAATATTTGGGACATAAATTCGGTGTCTTGATTTGTGAAGATGTTTGGTCTTTAACCACTGTTCAGCAATTGGCTCAACTAAATGTTGAAACAGCGTTGGTTTTAAATGCTTCTCCTTATGAAGTTGGCAAACCGCAACATCGTATTGCAACATTGAAAGAACTTGCAAAACAATTGCATATTCATTTGGTTTATAACAACCAAGTGGGCGGTCAAGATGATCTTATTTTTGATGGTACAAGCTTCGTTATTAACAATAATGGCGATATCGCTTTACAAGCTCCAAGCTTTAAAGAAGACCTTTATTTTGCCGATTATGAAATTGAAAATAAGAGCTATAAAGTTGTTGAATCTGCACCTGCTTTAGACACGATGGCTGAAATTTATCAAAGTCTTGTTTTAGCAACACGCGATTATATTCAACGCTCAGGCTTCCCGGGTGTCATTTTAGGCTTATCTGGCGGTATCGATTCTGCATTAACTCTTGCGATCGCTGTAGATGCAATTGGTGCAGATAAAGTACAAGCTGTGATGATGCCATATACCTACACTTCACAAATTAGTGTTGAAGATGCAACTGAGCAAGCGAAGCGCATGGGGGTGACATTCGGCATTGCCGAAATTCATCCAATTGTGAATAGCTTTATGCAAACCCTATTCCCATTCTTTGGCAATTCCCCTGCTGATGCAACTGAAGAGAATCTTCAGGCACGTGCACGTGGGACATTATTAATGGGTCTGTCGAATAAATTTGGCAACCTTGTCCTTTCTACAGGCAATAAATCTGAATTGGCTGTCGGTTATTGCACATTATACGGCGACATGGTTGGCGGCTTTGCTGTACTAAAAGATGTTTACAAAACTATCGTATTTGAATTGGCAAAATATCGTAATAGCATCAGCGAAACACCTGTAATCCCTGAACGTGTGATTACTCGTCCACCATCTGCTGAGCTTCGTCCTGACCAAAAAGACCAAGATTCTTTACCAGCTTACGATGTTCTTGATGCAATTCTTTATGCTTACATTGAAGAAGACCAAAGCCAAGACGACATCATTGCCAAAGGCTTTGATAAAGAAGTGGTTGAAAAAGTCATTGGGTTGGTTGACCGCAACGAATATAAACGCCGCCAAGGTTGTATTGGACCACGTATCACTTCTCGCTCTTTCAGTCGTGAACGTCGCTACCCAATCATCAATGGCTGGAAACCGGGTATTTAAGCCGAGTGAGTGATCTCAACCTATCCCATTCGAGCTTTGCTCAAGAATTTGCTCAAGCCTTGTTGCTTGAGCAGGTTCATTTTATTAAAAAACAATTATTAGATCCAAATCATCAACACTATCTGCAAAATTTTATACACCAAGTCTATCAACATGCAGACAAAATTTTATTAAAAGATACGATCCAACTTAAACAACTACAAGACGTTGTTCAGAAGTATGCTTTTGAACTCAATTTAGGCGCAGATATCCTTGAATTTATTGGTGTTGTTGCACACAAAATTCATCATTATGCGGTACATAGTCGAACGATTTTCAATGATTTACTAACCGATGAAACCTTCGAATTATGGCTATTCAAAATATTAGAACTAGAACAACTTCGATATTTTATTCAAGACAATCTTCAACATAATCCACAAATTCAACAAGTCAGCTTACAACTTGCCAATCAGATTGTAGAAAGCAATACACCGTGGCTTAATCAACTTCGTCAATATACCGTTAAACAAGATCGTATCAGCTCTAAAGTGTTGAGTTTTATACAAGATCAACAACAAAATATTGAACTTAAACTTGAGCAACAACTTGCCGCCGCAATCCGTAAACAACTGAGTAATATAATTTTATTACCTAATGATGATTTAGCTGATATTGCATCACACTTATGGGCGGACATTAAACAACGTACATTGAAAGAAACTTTCTCACAATTTCAATCAATTGATTTTGAAGAGTTCTTTATTCTTGTTTATGAAACATGGAAAGAGTTACGTCAAACAGACTATATGCAACAGGTTATTCTAAATGTGGTTGAAGCATTTTATGAATATTTTGGCGACTACAGCTTACAAGAGCTGCTGCTCTCTGTTGGTATTGATGAAAATGACTTATTCATTGAAGCGCAACGCTTTGCGCCACACAGTTTAGCCGCATTAGATCAGCATGATTTATTAGATGATGTGATTAAATCTTTAATCGCACCCTTTTATTTAGATGAAAATACTCAAAAATTTATTGAAAATTTTATCAATCAAAAAAAATTTTCACCCTAAGTTAAATTCTCTTCCCAATCTTATTGTTTTGTCACAGCGAAAATTTAAATCTTATATTTTGATCATGCACAAAAAAAGAGACCATGCGGTGAGCATGGTCTATAAAAATGGTGGCTATGACGGGATTTGAACCTGTGACCCCCGCATTATGAGTGCGGTGCTCTAACCAACTGAGCTACATAGCCTTAAACTGTGCGCGCATTATCTAAAGTTCCACCGCTTGCGTCAAGCCTTCAAACGCACTAATGATCACGCTTTAAACAATTGAAATTTAAATGTATAAAATTAATACATATTTGAAATCATTTATTCGGCACAATAGCTAAAAATGTAACTTGAGTACGTTATGAAATTTAAGCTCTTAATCTTATTGTCTAGTTTTAGCTTACTCACCGCTTGCCAAGTCGTGAGTCCAATCTTTGTAGATTACAATGGTGTACGTATGGACGTTGCTAAATGGATTAACAACCATCAATTACTGACTATGCAACAAAAGCGAAGTTTAGCTCAATTAAGTAAAGCACAACAAAAACTAGTCAATATTGAAAAAATTAAGCCAGATCAAAAACTAGCGATTGCAAAAGAAAATGCAATCGCATTACATTGTGCCAATTTACATGTGTCGCAGCGTAAGATTGAGCAACTACAGGATCATATATTCGAAGCAGATCGTAAAGCGGTTATTTTGAAACAAATGGATGAGCAATTTCCGAAAGTTAAAATAGATGTGAATTCAATTCAATGTGAATGATCGTTTTATTGTATGCGTGATTTGTTATTGTGGGTATTCGTTATTTAAATCGACGACATCAAATATTACAACAGAGAGTGAATTACCACTCTCTGTTTGCAACAAGTTCTTCAATTTCTATATCTAAATAACCCTGATCCTGTACCACCATCATCATTGCTTCTGCAATGTAATCGGCAGCAGTATCATCTAAAGATGAATCAAGGTCTTCAAACTGTGGTTTCATTTCATTAATTTCGATCACAGTCGAACCAGCTATAGAATAAATTTCAGCATCACTAAACTGTGTTTTTGAAACTTTTTTTGCAAATTGTTCGATCAGTTGCTTTACTTCGGCAACCAGAATATCGGGATAATATTCATCATCAAACATGGGGAGGAGTAGATCGTTAAACATAGCAACCTAAAACAGCACATCAATGCCCACGCTTATAACACAAACGCTACAATACGACAAATTGATATGCTGTTTTCATCAACATCTTTACAAATTAGTCTTTACCACTCGCACTTAAACTTTTAGCAATTCCAATTAAATCAATAAATTCTGAACGGATTTGAAATGGATCTGGATGACTAGATTGTTTGGCAAGTTTTTGAATATCACTCCACGTCTGACTTGCATTGTATTTCCCACCTTGCAATTTTTGCCCATAGCTTGCAACGGCAATTGTAAACTGAGTATCTGTATTAGCCGCAGATAAAGGTTTACTTTGAGCTTTAATCGGTTGATTTAATAAAATACTGGTTTTTTCATTGGGCTTTTTATAGCGTAAATTTAAAAATGCATATTCGGTATTTTTATTTGTATCAGCAGATTTTGTAGGTGCTTGATAACGTGATTCATTCAACCATCCAACTTGCCCCGTAGGAATAATCTCATACAATGCTGTCACTGTATGCCCTGCACCAATATCACCTGCATCAATTTGATCATTATTAAAGTCTTCTTGCTTTAAGATACGATTTTCATAGCCTATTAAACGATACTCTTTAACAGTATTTGGATTAAATTCAACTTGAATTTTTACATCCTGCGCTACTGTCGCAAGTGTAGATGACAATTGACGCTGTAAGACTTTTTTGGCTTCTTTTTCATTATCGATATAACTATAGTTGCCATCTCCTGCATCTGCCAGTTGCTCCATAAGCTGTTCATTGTAATTATCTGTTCCAAACCCCAATGTCGTGAATGAAACACCTGATTTACGCTTTTCTGCAACCATGCCTTTTAAGGTTTTAAAATCTGTAATACCTACATTAAAATCACCATCAGTTGCAATTAAAATACGGTTAATTCCATCTTTTATAAATGTTTTCTCTGCTTCGTCATATGCCATACGAATTGCACGCTCACCAGACGTTGCACCCTGCGCTTGTAATTGGTTAATGGCTTTTAAAATCTTATCTTTATTCTGTCCAGACGTTGGCTCGAGGACTAATTTTTCCCCACTTGCATAGGTAATAATAGTGACTTTATCCTGCGGACGAAGCTGTTCCGTAAGCGTTCTTAATGTCTTCTTTACCAATGGTAATTTATTCGGATTATCCATACTGCCAGAAACATCGACCAAGAAGACTAAATTAGCAGCAGGTAAATTTTTAGGATCAATATCTTTGGCTTTAATGCCGATTTTGATAATTTTCGCATTCTTTTTCCACGGTGAATCTACCGTTTCAGTGCTAACCGAAAAAGGATGTAGCCCCACTGGTAATGGATAATCATAATTAAAATAGTTAATCAATTCTTCTATTCGTACGGCATCTACGGGCGGCAACTGCCCATTGGTATTTAAATAACGCCTGACATTTGAATAACTACCTGTATCCACATCAATACTAAAAGTGGAAACAGCCTCTTGAGCAACACTTTTAACAGGATTAATTTCGTTTTCTTGATATTTCTCTGTATTTTGAATTGGCTGAGTTTTTTCTCGGGCAATGATTTCAGCGGGTCTTCCTACAAGACTTGCATAAGCTGACGTTTTTTGTGCAGCACGTTGACTATTCGCAGTATAAACCGCTTGCCTTGCTAAAGCTGAGGATGAAATAGGTGGTGGCGACATGGGCGCTGAAACAGGCTGCGACATCAACGGAGATGGAGCAACTTCTACAACGGATGCAGAATGCTTATTTTGCAATTGTGCGCAACCACTCAGACCAATTATGGATAAAGCTAATATTGTTAATTGTGTTTTCATGTTCAAATTCATTCAGTTTTCCTTGTCGTTTTTTAAGTATTCATCATTAAACTTATTTCATAATGACTTAAAGCTTCATTATTTTCCCTATAATTAAAATTCAAGAAAAATAAGGGATTAATGAAAAAAGTTTATTTAAATCCTTACAAAAATAATCATTAATAGATAATGAGATACTTTCAATAAATAAAGTATTTATGATGAACAATCTGTGTGTTTTTTAGAAAAAATAGCCACTTTATTGCGAATAACTTCTCTTTCAAAGTGAATATCGGTTTAAGAATGATGATTTCCAATCATCACCTGATCATATTTGTTTCGATATTTAGAAAACGCTCTATCTTTCGAATAGTTAATCTATTTTATTTAGAAAGCTTTTTTCAGAAATTATCACTACGATCTAGAAATAAACAGAAATACGACCCTTTTTAATTTTCAGATAACTCCCCAACGCCTCTATATTTCATCCTTGTGCAGAGCCTGTGAGGAATATAAAGCTCTTTAAAATAAGCCTATTACAATACATCAATCGTCGCTTGCCAAACTTTAATTGCATCAGACATGGCTTTTACATCGTGTGCACGTACCATACAAGCTCCTTGCTGAATACTCAATAGATGTGCTGCAACACTCCCTACAGCACGATTTTGTGCATCAGCCCCATTCAAAGCCTCACCAATAAAGCGCTTGCGAGACAGAGCCGATAAAATTGGATATCCCATCTCATTCAGCTTATAAAACTCATTTAAAAGCTGTAGATTCTGTTGTGCATTTTTAGCAAAACCAAACCCAGGATCAATCATAATATTTTCAGGTTTAACCCCTGCTCGCAAGGCATCATCGACACGTTGTTGCAACTCTACAATTACCTCTTTCGTTACATTTTGATATTGATCCAAATTATTCATAGTCGTTGGTTCACCACGCATATGCATGATAATGACTGGAATATTCAGTTCTGCTGCTGTTTGCAAAGCATTTGGACGTGTTAAAGCACGTACATCATTCCATATATGTGCGCCTGCCTGAACAGCAGCGCGAATCACTTCTGGCTGTGAGGTATCAATTGAAATGACCACATCATATTTAGCCAATTCAGCAACCACAGGAACAACACGCCGTATTTCCTCTTCAACCGTAACAGGCGATGCTCCAGGACGTGTTGATTCACCACCAATATCAACCACTGTCGCGCCATCTGCAATCATCTGTAAAGCACAAACAACGGCTTGATCTTTTTGATTATACTTTCCACCATCACTAAAAGAATCTGGAGTGACATTGAGAATACCCATGACATGCGCTTTAGATAAATCCAAATTTAAGTGTCCACATTGCAATATTTTTTTCGGCAATGGCATAAGCTGCATATCAAATCTCACATGATAAATTTATTCTAGTTTACCAACTCCCTCGTTGTACAAGTTAAATTGTTTTCAGAATCAAAGTTTTTTTGCATAAAAAAAGAGCCTCTTTCGAGACTCTTTTTATTGAATGTATTCGCTTAAACAAACGAACTCTTTGCTTTTACTTAAGCCACTGGCAATGGTGGTGGCGTTGCTGGGCCATCTGTCGGTTTTACATCAACAATAGGGTTTTCAGCAATATAAACTTTCGGTGGTTGTGGCTCACGACCTTCCATGATGTCACGGATTTGGTCACGGTCAATGGTTTCCCATTCCATCAAAGCTTTTACCATTGCATGTGCAATATCTTTACTATTTTCAAGGATATCACGAGCAACCTTATATTGTTGATCTAAGATACGGCGAACTTCTTGGTCAACTTGTTGTTGCGTTGCTTCAGAAATAGTACGACTACCTACATTACCGAAGAAACCACTTTGGTTTTCGTCTTCATAGACCATCACACCCATTTTTTCAGACATACCGTACTTGGTCACCATCGCACGTGCAAGTTTCGTAGCACGTTCGAAGTCATTAGAAGCACCTGTCGACATTTGGTTAATGAAGACTTCTTCTGCAATACGACCACCAAATAAGATTGAAAGTTCATTCAACATCTTGTCTTTATAATGGCTTGTTTGGTCATGTTCAGGTAACTGCCAAGTCACACCAAGTGCCCAACCACGCGGCATAATTGTTACTTTATGCACTGGGTCTGTACCTGGTAATGTTTCCGCAACAATCGCATGACCTGCTTCATGATAAGCCGTCGCACGACGTTCTTCTTCACGAATCACCATCGATTTACGTTCAGGCCCCATATACAACTTGTCTTTTGCATCTTCAAAATCATGCATATCGACAGTATTCTTGTTACGACGTGCAGCAAATAAAGCTGCTTCATTCACAAGATTTGCCAATTGCGCACCAGAGAAGCCTGGAGTACCACGTGCAAGGACTTTAACGTCAACACCTGTTACAGAAGGCAATTTCTTCATATGCACATTTAAAATCTGCTCACGACCTTTAATGTCTGGAAGACCAACCATCACTTGACGGTCAAAACGACCTGGACGAAGCAATGCTTTATCAAGTACATCTGCACGGTTTGTTGCAGCAATAACAATAATACCTTCATTGCCTTCAAAACCATCCATCTCTACAAGCATTTGATTCAGTGTCTGCTCACGCTCATCATGACCACCACCTGTGCCTGAACCACGATGACGACCGACTGCATCAATCTCATCGATAAAAATGATACATGGCGCATGACGTTTTGCTTGTTCAAACATGTCACGGACACGTGATGCACCCACACCAACGAACATTTCTACAAAGTCAGAACCCGAAATACTAAAGAACGGAACTTTTGCTTCACCAGCAATGGCTTTAGCAAGTAAAGTTTTACCCGTACCTGGAGGACCAACCATCAATACGCCTCTAGGAATTGTTGCACCTAGACGCTTGAATCTTGAAGGGTCTTTTAAGAAATCTACAATTTCAACAACTTCTTGTTTTGCTTCATCACAGCCGGCAACATCAGCAAATGTCACTTTGATTTGGTCTTCTGAAAGCATTTTTGCTTTCGACTTACCAAAACTCATTGGACCATTTTTACCGCCTGCCCCACCGCCCATGTTACGCATAAAGAACATGAACAATAAAATAATTAATAGCACTGGGAAGCTGGCAATAAGAAGTTGCATCAATAAACCTTGACGCTGCGGAGCAGTACCTTCAACAACTACATTATTTTTAGTCAGACTCGGCATAAGTTCAGTGTCTTCAACTTGAGGACGAACACTTTCGAACTTAGTACCATTGGTTTTTTCACCACTGATTTGTAAGCCATCAATTGTGACTTGTTTAATCTGACCTGCATTCACCGCCGAGATGAATTCAGAATAATTCATCGCAGATGGCTTACTGCGGTCACTGAGATTACTGAAGATCAGGATCAGCACACCCAGTATTACAAGCCACAATACGGCATTTTTGAAGTAATCGCTCAAAGCTTTATTCCCATATATAACTATTTTTGACCAGGCTCAATCTTGCTTGATCGTAACAAAAAGCGAGTAATGAATTTCGCAATAAATTTTAAAAACGTACAAAATGCACAATTTTTAACAACTTGGCAAGCATTTGTTGGCAATTCACCACAATCTATGAACATACCTTAAAACGCTAACTATGGCGAAACTTTTTTACGACCTTGTCCAATTAAAAAGACTTCTTTTGAACGTGTACGAGAAGCAGCGGGTTTTGATGTTTTTAATACAACAAAACTGTCCACAACTTGCTTTCGGAATTCATCAAAACCTGTTCCTTGGAAAACCTTTACCACAAATTGCCCTTTAGGTCCTAAAACCTTATTGGCAAAATCTAGTGCAAGTTCACACAAGTAAATTTGGCGAGGTTGATCGACTGCCTTATTACCAGATGTATTGGGGGCCATATCCGAAATTACAACGTCTACTGTGCGTCCATTTAAAAGATTTAACAATTTTTCGAAAACTTCTTCTTCACGGAAATCACCTTGTAAAAAGGTAACATCAGGTAAAGCGTCCATTTCTAAAATATCCGAAGCAATCAACAACCCTTTAGAACCCACCAGTTTGCCCGCAATTTGCGACCAACTCCCTGGTGCAGCACCTAAGTCGACAACTGTCATACCGGGCTTAATAATCTTATATTTTTCTTGCATTTCAAGCAGTTTATAAGCTGCACGAGCACGATAGCCTTCCTTCTGCGCTTTTTTCACATAAGGATCATCTAAATGCTCTCTCATCCAATCACGACTACTTTTAGATAACTTTTGGTTGGTGATGCGTGTAGCCATAACTCTCTTGATACAAATTAATAATTCACTCTTGATTGTACGTGAAAAACATTCTCATTGCAGTATCCATGTAGATTTATATCATCAGATCGTCATCTATTTTTTTTAATGTACTTCATCGATTATTTATACAGAATTTACAGCGCAGTGATATGGCTTTTGCTATACTAGGCCGTTT
The DNA here is from genome assembly GCF_048552595.1 of Acinetobacter psychrotolerans. Lineage (NCBI taxonomy): Bacteria > Pseudomonadati > Pseudomonadota > Gammaproteobacteria > Moraxellales > Moraxellaceae > Acinetobacter > Acinetobacter psychrotolerans. The sequence goes on from NZ_JBIMDK010000021.1 coordinate 55,016, forward strand.
TTAAAATTAGGTTATTTTTTATGGCGAATCTCTCTATCCAAGAACGTAAACGTTTACGCCAAATCGGACATGCTTTAAACCCAGTGGTAATGCTTGGTGATAAAGGCTTGACTGAAAGTGTTATTGAAGAATTAAGCCGTGCTTTAAATGATCATGAATTAATTAAAGTTCGTGTTGGCGGTGAAGATCGTGCGGTACGCACAGCGACAATTACTTCAATTGCTGAAGCAACTGGATCTCAAGTTGTCCAAATGATTGGTAAAATTGCTTTGCTTTACAAAAAAGCACCAAAACAGAATCCTAAGTTATCTAATTTAGTTCGCTTTGCTCAACTTTCAAATTAAGAACTACTTTCATGGCAAGTTACGAGCTAAATGCTTTTGATCGTCGTTTTCAAAGTATTTCATTAGTTGCTGCAATTGAGCAAATCACGCCTTATTCTTTGAATGTCGGTTTTTGGTTACGCGATCCAAATCAGTTCATGATTTATCCCGAAATGCTTTCATCGAATCCTCGGATGGATTTTTTGTGGGAAAAGACTTGTTTTGAGATTTTTGTTGGCGTGAAAGGCGAAGATTATTATCGTGAGATTAATCTTTCTCCTTCTGAAGCTTGGCAAGCGTATCAGTTTGAAGAATATCGTTATCCTGAAAATACACCACCCATCGCTGCGTATGATATAGAGCTTAATAAGCTCAATCGTACACATTATGGTTTGAATGTAACTGTAGATTTAACTGAGTTTATACTAGCCAATAAACTTAAGTGGTCTGATTTATATTTAGGTTTAACTGCTGTGTTAGATACCACACAAGGGCAACATTTCTTTGCCATGCAACACAGTGGGCGACAAGCCGATTTCCACAATAAACGAGATTGGTTACATACATTTTAAATAAAAAAAGTGAGGCACTTGACCTCACTTTTTTATTGTCACTTCACACTCAAATGACCAGTGTAAAAGCATTACAAATTTTATTGTTTAGTGGTGACTTTGTGCCAAATTTCTAAAGTATGTTCTTTTGAACGCTTTAAAGTTTCAGTCAATTGCACTTTATGTTTGCTTGAAATTTGCGAAACATCTTCACGAATTTCTTTACCTACTTCAGTCAATTCTTTCACTAAAAGACTCAATTCTGATTTCACAAAGTCAGCCAATTCGACTAAATCGTGTTGAGATGTCGATAATTGCGATTTAATCCCATCCAAACGTTGAACTAAATCTTGTTTAAAGTTTTGTACTTGATCCTGAACTTGTTCATTTAATTGTTCAGCTTCTGCCGTAAGTTTAGTTTTAGTTTCAACGACAGCCTCAGTCACTTTTTGCTGTGTTTCTTTACCTAATTTTTCTAAATTTTCCGCAGTTTCAGTTACAACTTCTTTTAATGCTGCTGTATCTTTTGTCACTTTTTTTGTAACGCTTTCTTTAGCTGTGGTCATATTGGTTCCCCTTCAAATGTGAGTCGCTAAGATAACGCGAAAAGATAAATTTTAGATTTTGATTTGTCTAACAATTATTAAATACTTACAATTTCAATAAGTTCATTTACAAAGCAGAATTTATGATAAATAGCAAGCCATTTATCTTACATATTCACCCTAAATAAAATAGACTTGTCAGATCTTCGTGCGTATAATTCCCTGTTAAGTTATAAGCGAGCAGACATAGGAGGGTAGGATTTAATTAGCCTTCCTTTTTTTTCGTCTTCTCGCTTTTTTTACAGCCCTATTTTGTGGTTTTAGTTCAGGAGCTATGGTTTGAGCACCCCCGCCATTTTAGCCCTTGCTGACGGTACTATTTTTAAAGGTATATCGATCGGCGCTACGGGAAATACGACTGGTGAAGTCGTTTTTAATACTGCCATGACTGGTTATCAAGAAATTTTGACTGACCCGAGTTATGCACAGCAACTTGTAACTTTAACCTATCCACACATCGGCAATACTGGATGTAATGATGAAGACGCTGAATCAGGTCGAATTCATAAAGTATGGGCGAATGGCTTAATCATTCGCGACTTACCGTTATTACACAGCAATTTCCGTTCGACTCAGTCTCTTGGCGAATATTTACAACAACATAATGTCGTTGCCATTGCAGATATTGATACACGTAAGTTGACCCGTATTTTGCGTGATAAAGGTGCGCAAAATGGTTGTATTCTTGCTGGTGAAAACATTACCGAAGAAGAAGCAATTGCAAAAGCACGTGCATTTGGCGGCTTAGACGGTTTAGACCTTGCCAAAGAATGTTGTGACCCTGAAGGTTTTGAATGGACTGAAGGTTCTTGGACATTAGGCAAAGGTTTTTCTCAACCAGAACTTAAATTCCATGTTGTTGCATATGATTATGGTGTTAAAACCAACATCTTACGTATGCTTGCAGACCGCGGTTGTAAATTAACTGTTGTTCCTGCACAAACTTCTGCTTCCGATGTACTCGCACTGAATCCAGATGGCGTATTCTTGTCCAATGGTCCTGGTGATCCAGCTGCATGTGATTATGCCATTGAAGCAGTAAAAACCATTGTTGATGATGCACGTAATATTCCAGTATTCGGAATTTGCTTAGGTCATCAAATTCTTGCTTTGGCAAGTGGTGCAAAGACTGTAAAAATGCCACATGGTCACCATGGTGCAAACCATCCTGTACAAAACCTTGAATTGGGTACAGTGATGATTACTTCTCAAAACCACGGTTTCGCTGTTGATGCAGAGACTCTTCCAGCTACGTTAAAAGCAACGCACAAATCATTGTTCGATCAAACCTTACAAGGGATTCATCGTACAGATAAACCAGCGTTTAGCTTCCAAGGTCATCCTGAAGCAAGCCCTGGCCCACATGACTGTGCGCCTTTGTTCGATCATTTCATCGAACTTATCGAAGCATCTAAGAAGTAATTAAGGAAGCGATCATGGCTAAACGTACAGACATTAAAAGCATCTTAATTATTGGTGCTGGTCCGATTGTAATTGGACAAGCATGTGAGTTTGACTACTCAGGTGCTCAGGCATGTAAAGCATTGCGTGAAGAAGGTTACCGCGTTATTTTGGTAAACTCGAACCCTGCAACAATCATGACTGACCCGACAATGGCAGATGCGACGTATATCGAACCGATTACTTGGCAGACTGTTGCGCAAATTATTGAAAAAGAGCGTCCAGATGCTGTCCTCCCAACAATGGGTGGTCAAACAGCATTAAACTGCGCACTTGCACTTGATGCCAACGGTATTTTAGAAAAATACAATGTTGAATTGATTGGTGCGAGCAAAGAAGCCATTGAAATGGCTGAAGACCGTAAATTGTTTGATGATGCGATGCGTCGTATTGGTCTTGAATGCCCACGTGCTGCTGTTGCCAGCAGCATGGAAGAAGCATTTGAGATTCAAGCGAAATTAGGCTTCCCTTCTATTATTCGCCCATCATTTACGATGGGTGGTTCTGGTGGTGGTATTGCTTATAACCGTGAAGAATTCATTGAAATCTGCGAGCGTGGTTTCGATCTTTCTCCAACAAAACAATTATTGATTGATGAATCTTTAATTGGTTGGAAAGAATACGAAATGGAAGTTGTTCGTGACAAAAACGACAACTGTATCATTGTATGTACCATTGAAAACTTTGATCCAATGGGTGTGCATACAGGTGACTCGATCACTGTTGCTCCTGCACAAACATTGACGGATAAAGAATTCCAATTATTACGTAATGCGTCTTTAGCTGTACTGCGTGAAATTGGTGTAGAAACTGGCGGTTCTAACGTACAGTTCGGTATTTGTCCAAATACTGGTCGTATGGTTGTGATCGAGATGAATCCGCGTGTATCGCGTTCATCTGCTCTTGCATCAAAAGCAACAGGTTTCCCAATCGCACGTATCGCTGCGAAATTAGCTGTCGGTTATACCCTTGATGAGTTGAAGAATGACATCACGGGCGGTACTACTCCTGCTTCTTTCGAACCGGCAATTGACTATGTTGTAACCAAGATTCCTCGTTTTAACTTCGAGAAATTCCCACAAGCAGATGCAACTTTAACCACACAGATGAAATCTGTGGGTGAAGTCATGGCGATTGGTCGTAACTTCCAAGAGTCTTTACAAAAAGCGCTTCGTGGTCTTGAAGTTGGCGTGTGTGGCTTTGACGAAAAAATCGAAATCGGTACAGACGGCGCGAAAGATAAAATTTTGCAAGAACTTAAAGTTCCAGGTCCTGAGCGTATTTGGTATATCGCAGATGCTTTCCGTCACGGCTTTAGCTTAGATGAAGTATTTGTTGCAACCAATATCGATAAATGGTTCTTGATTCAAATTGAAGACATCATTAAGTCTGAAGAGCAAATCAAAACTTTAGGTTTTGGCGATTTAAATGCCGACAACATTCGTACATTTAAACGTAAAGGTTTATCGGATCTTCGTATTGCAGATTTGATGGGCATTTCACAGAAGCAATTCCGTAAGCATCGTTGGAACTTGGGCGTAATGCCAGTTTACAAACGTGTGGATACTTGTGCAGCAGAGTTTGAATCTGATACTGCTTACATGTATTCAACTTATGATGAAGAATGTGAAGCGAATCCATCTACCCGTGACAAAATCATGGTCATTGGTGGTGGTCCTAACCGTATTGGTCAAGGTATCGAGTTTGATTACTGCTGTGTACACGCGGCACTTGCAATGCGTGAAGACGGTTATGAAACCATCATGGTTAACTGTAACCCTGAAACCGTTTCTACTGACTATGACACTTCAGATCGCTTGTACTTCGAACCGATTACGCTAGAAGATGTTTTAGAAATCGTACGTATTGAGAAGCCTAAAGGTATTATCGTACAGTACGGTGGTCAAACACCTTTGAAATTGGCTCGCGCTTTAGAAGAAGCTGGTGCACCAATTATTGGTACATCACCAGATGCGATTGACCGCGCAGAAGACCGTGAACGTTTCCAGCAAATGATTCAGCGCCTACAACTTCGCCAACCAAATAACAGCATTGTCAAATCTGCTGAAGAAGGTATGGCTGAAGCATCTAAAGTTGGTTATCCACTTGTTGTACGCCCTTCTTATGTTTTGGGTGGTCGTGCGATGGAAATCGTATATAACGATGATGAATTAAAACGTTATTTACGTGATGCTGTTCAGGCTTCTAACGAAGCACCTGTACTTCTTGACCGTTTCCTTGATGATGCAATTGAAGTTGATGTAGACTGCGTATCTGACGGTAAAGATGTGGTGATTGGCGGTATTATGCAGCACATCGAACAAGCTGGCATTCACTCTGGTGACTCTGCATGTTCGATTCCGCCTTATTCTTTATCTAATGAAGTTCAGGACGAAATGCGTCGTCAAACCGTTGCTATGGCTAAAGAGCTTGGTGTAATTGGTTTAATGAACGTACAATTTGCGGTTAAAGGCACAGACGTTTATATTCTAGAAGTTAACCCACGTGCATCACGTACTGTTCCTTTCGTTTCTAAATGCATTGGTGAATCTTTAGCCAAAGTTGCTGCACGTTGTATGGCTGGACAATCTCTTGAGTCGCAAGGCTTTACCAAAGAGATTATTCCAACTTACTTCTCAGTAAAAGAAGCTGTATTCCCATTCAACAAGTTCCCAGGGGTTGACCCTGTGCTTGGGCCTGAGATGAAATCTACAGGTGAAGTAATGGGTGTAGGTCGTTCATTTGGTGAAGCCTTCTATAAAGCCGTACTTGGCTCGAATGATCGTTTACCAGGTCTTCCGACTGAAGGTGAAGTGAAACATGCGTTCTTGTCTGTTCGTCATTCAGATAAACCACGTGCAGTTGGTATTGCGAAGCAATTGACTGACCTTGGTTTCAAAGTGATTGCAACTGGCGGTACTTATGATGTGATTAAAGCAGCGGGTATTGAGTGCGAACGAGTGAATAAAGTCACTGAAGGTCGTCCTAATATCGTTGACCGCTTGAAAAATGGCGAGATTCACCTCATTATCAACACCACTGAAGGCAAACAAGCACAGCAAGATTCATTCTCGATTCGTCGCTCTGCACTTCAAGGTAAAGTGTATTACACTACGACCCTGAATGGTGCTGAGGCTGTATGTCAGGCATTAGCGATTAAATTGCCAATGGATGTATACCGTTTGCAAGATTTACAAACTGTAGGTTAATTCGTTTATCGAGGAGTCCCGTCACCTCTCGGTGGCGGGCTTTTTGCATTTTTAAACCTATATTTTTATACACAACATAATTTGAGGGACAACAATGAAACGTTATCCTATGACACCAGAAGGCAAGATTGCCTTAGAGAAAGAATTACAACAGCTAAAATCTGTTGATCGTCCACGTATTATTGCAGCGATTGCTGAAGCACGTGAACATGGGGATTTGAAAGAAAATGCAGAATACCATGCTGCTCGCGAGCAACAAGGTTTTTGTGAAGGTCGTATTCAAGATATCGAAGGTAAATTGGGTGCTGTCCAAGAGATTGATGTTAAATCACTCGAACAAAACGGTCGTGTGGTTTTTGGTGTGACTGTGACCATTGAAAACTTAGATACAGAAGAAAAGAAAACCTACAAAATTGTAGGTGATGATGAAGCTGACTTTAAGATCAATAAAATCTCTGTGAATTCACCGATTGCCCGTGGTCTTTTGGGTAAAAGCGAAGGTGATGAAGCAAAAATCACGACACCACAAGGTGAAGTAGAATACGAAATTGTGAAAGTTGAATATCTTTAATGTATAAGCATTAAGATTTCAGTTTCAGCCCCTCTTTTGAGGGGTTTTGTTTTTATATGACCATAAAAAGCAGCTACTCAGATCTAATCAGTCATTGTTAAATTTCTGCATTGTATTAAAGTCTTTATGAATAACAACAATGTAGAACCTATATGAAAGCAGGACGTACAAGCCGAACCGCAGAAGCTGCTGCTGCCCTTCGTGCCAATCACCACCAAAATAGCTCAAATCCTGTATTTTCAGATCCTTATGCTTTTGACATGACCAATGCCCGTTGGCGTAAATTATTGTCCAATCCTATTTTTCGTAAAATACTTAACTCTACCCTACTCAATCAATCTTTGGGTAGACTCGCCGCTCAAGTGGTTGGGCGTTCACGCTATACAGAAGACTTATTAGAACAAGCCATTGTAAAGAACCAAATTCAACAATATGTCTTGGTTGGTGCTGGACTGGATTCCTTTGTTTTACGTTTAGCTGAACAATATCCGCAACTTAAAATATTTGAAGTCGATCATCCTGATACACAAAAGATCAAAATTCATAAGCTAAAGAAACTTGGAACAATTTCAAGTAATGTTGAATTTGTCAGTATTGATTTTGAAAAAGAAAAACTCTCGGATGCTTTATTACGAAGTTCTTTTGAAACGACACAACCTGCATTTTTTTCATGGCTAGGAACAACACATTATTTAACACCTGAAACGACTTTGGCAACCTTGCAAAATATTACCACTATTACAAGTCCGAACAGCGAAATCGTAATGGATTATTCCATAGATTATAAAGAGTTACATGGGATTGAACGGATTGGAAGCTTTGCCATTGCGCAATTTACCCATTTTTTAAAAGAGCCTTTAATGGGGGCTTTTGAATCAAAAAATTTGCATGAAGCTGCTGAAAATATGGGATATATCGTTTTAGAGGACTTATCTGGAACGGATATTACAAAGCGCTATTTTCATAAACGTTCTGATCATATTCGCCATACTGAAGCAACGCATTTAATTCATTTACAGATTGCTTAGACTTTTGACTACAGTCATATAAACTAAGCACACTCTCTCCCTTTGCGCCTAATATGACTGATTCTATTAACTCACCAGTAAAACATTGGTGTGAATTTGAGTTTATTTCTAAAACTGTGAAAAACCCAAATATTCACATTAATGGAAATTATTCTTATTATTCAGCTTATTGGGATCACGGATTTGAGCGTTGTGTAGTACGTTATTTACACGATAAACCACCTACAGCTGAAAAGCCGATTGACCAGTTACACATTGGTAATTTTGTCTGTTTTGGTGCTGAATGTGTGATCATGATGGGTGGAAACCAATTACATCGTACAGATTGGATTTCGGCTTTTCCCTTTGATACACGTAGTTTCGTCCCTGCGGGCGATACGATCATTGGCGATGGTTGTTGGATTGGTAGTCGTGCGATGATTATGCAAGGTGTGACATTAGGTGAAGGTGCAGTTATTGCGACTGGAGCTGTCGTGACGAAGGATGTTCCGCCTTATGCCGTAGTCGGTGGTGTCCCTGCACAGATTATAAAATATCGTTTTTCTGAAGAAGATACTGCAAAACTGCTCTCCCTAAAGTTGTATGGCTTGGATGAAAAGCAGTTTTTAAAGATGCGGGAAGAATTGCAGACGGACGATGTAAAATCCCTTATTAACTATATACAAGAGCCAAACTAAACCTCAGATGATGTGATGTGCGCTAAATTAGTAGGAGGCTTCCACTTGGGAGGTTATAGGCAGCAAACTTGTAAAAGTCCTCTGCCAATTGATTTGGTGTTTTAAAATCCAATCCTTTCTGAAGATATTCACGCACGTATAGCCGTCCTAAATAAATTCACTGAATTAGGCCGACCTCACACCCAAGTTGTCACTTAAATCTGAATAACTTAGGGCAGCTCTAGTTTCTAAAGGCTTTGTTGCACAAACCCATCATTAAATGCTTCTCCAGCAATATAATTATCAAATGAAGAAACCTGGGCCTAAAATCTATCGCACAACAAATTGGTCCTCTTATATGAGCAGTATACTGCGCAAGATTAATAAATAAAGGAAACATCGCCATTTGGTTTGATCCAAAGACTGAGTGGTATGCACAATCACAAGGCAAACAAGGTCGAAATCAAACCTATTCAGATACAGCAATCCAATGTTGTTTAATGATTAAATCATTATTCCGTCTGTCTTTACGTATGGTCACTGGCTTTGTTCAAAGTCTCATTCAACTTTTTGGCTTGGATTGGGCAGCACCAGATTACTCCACCCTTTGTAGAAGACAAAAGCATATTGATATTTCGATTTGCTATCAAAGAAGTAGTGGTGGACTCCATCTACTCATTGACTCTACTGGTTTGAAATTTTTAGGTGAAGGTGAGTGGAAACGTAAGAAACATCAGCCTGAATATCGTCGACAATGGCGTAAATTACATATTGGTATCGATGCTAAGACCTTGCAAATTCGGGCAGTTCAGCTCACTACAAACAACGTCAGTGATTCTCAGGTACTCGGTCATTTACTTAATCAGATTCCACCAGATGTACCAATTGACTCTGTTTGTACCGACGGAGCTTATGATACAAAACAATGTCGAGAAATGATTTCCGATCGGCAAGCTCATGCAGTAATCCCACCCAGAAAAAATGCTAAACCTTGGAAAGATACAAAGATTAGCTCGTTAGAACGCAATGAACTGCTTCGGACAGTTAAACATTTGGGCAGGACTATATGGAAAAACTGGTCTGGCTATCATCGCCGAAGTTTAGTTGAAACCAAGATGCATTGCATCAAATTATTAGGCGATAAATTAACATCAAGGAGTTTCCCTAGTCAGGTGAACGAGATTCATGCACGTGTAGCAGTATTAAATAAATTCACAGAATTAGGTCGCCCTCAAACCCAAGTTGCCACTTAAATTTGGCTCACTTAGGGTGGCTCTGCCTTTCAAGCCTTTGTGCAACAAAGCCATTCTTAAATAATCGCCTGCCAAAAACATCATAACCATAGTCTGTGATTTGACGGTTATATCACTATAAATAATAGTGTTACTAAAATGTAGGGCAGAGTAAAACTTGAAGTGCGACATAAACCACCTAATTAATTTAAAGGGTTTATGGAGTATATAAAATTGTCATACCATCATCTTAACTTTG
>NZ_JBIMDK010000022.1:0-54241 GCF_048552595.1 Acinetobacter psychrotolerans
TCATGTCAGGTACAGCTTTACGCACGCCTGCAATTAGCTCATTAAACTTAGATAAACGCTTTGAACCTTTGCCATCTAATTCACGCACATGCAAATGCAAAACCGTTGCACCTGCTTCGTAACATTCAACCGCTTTTTGTATATGCTCTTCCATAGTCACTGGAATATCTTCTGGAAAGTCTTGTGGCATCCACTCAGGCCCATACGGCGCAACTGTGATAACCACTTTTTCCATATTTTCTGGGTGCAAAGAATCATCAAAGAATTGCATGAAAGCATCTCCTATTGTATTTTATAAAATTGTTTAATGAATGAAGAATTAACCTATAATCCTAATAGGTTACATCACCAATAATGGCTGCTCGTTCCATTTTGCGATGGCACGCTGGGTAATCCATTACGGCATAATGTTGAGTGCTACGGTTATCCCAAATCGCAACGCTGTTCGGCTTCCAACGCCAACGCACTTGATACTCTGGAATACTGGCTTGAGAAATCAAATAACGAAGTAAATCTCCTGCGCCAGGATTCGCATCTTGTCCAAATCTCACACGTTCAGGTGTATGATAATTGCTGATATGTGTGGTATAGCTATTCACAAACAGTACTTTTTCACCTGTTTCTGGGTGAATACGCACCACGGGATGCTCTGCATCTGGGAATTTCGCTTTTAATTCTAAACGCTTTTCGATCGGCATTGCCGCACCAAAACTAGCTTCAATACTATGACGAGCGCGCAAACCATCAATTTTTGTTTTTATATCTTCAGGTAAATTTTCATAAGCCTGTACCATATTTGCCCACATGGTATCACCACCGACTGGTGGACATTCAATACACCGTAATACAGCACCCATCGGTGGTGCTTCACGCCAAGTCGCATCGGTATGCCATGCGTTCTCATAGCGCTCTCGCGGCTGATCAGGTCTTTTATAAATCTGTACCAAGCCTGGATTTTCTGGATTATTTCCCAGTACAGGGTGATCTTCTAATTCGCCAAAGCGTTTTGCAAATGCAACATGCTCAGCGCCAGTCAATGCCTGATCTCGTAAAAATAGAACGCGATGCATCAGTAGTTGTGTACGAATTTCAGAAAATAGACCGTCATCATGAATCGCATCTGCGAGATTAACACCGATCAGTTCTGCGCCTATATGGCAGGTTAGCTGTTCAATTTGCATAAGAAATCCCTTCCAACAACAAACTTAAATAACAAAAATTGATGAGCCTATTGTTTTACGTGCTTCTAGATCACGGTGTGCTTGCACCGCATCTTTTAGCTCATAGCGCTGATTAATCTCGATTTTAATACCACCATTTTTCACATGATCGAATAACTCATTTGCCAATGCCGCTTTTTCCGCTGGATCTGCAATATAATCCGCCAAAGCAGGACGAGTAATAAATAGAGAACCTTTCATGGCAAGTAATACAGGATCAAAAGCAGGGATTGGACCTGATGCAGTTCCTACACAGACAAGTAATCCACGGCGTTTTAAAGAATCTAACGACGCCATAAAAGTATCTTTACCTACACTGTCAAAAACGACATTTACACCTACACCATTGGTGATTTCACGAACGCGTTCAGCCACATTTTCATGACTGTAATTGATCACGTGATCACAACCGTGCGCACGTGCCACAGCCGCTTTCTCTACTGAAGATGTTGTACCAATTACCGTTAGACCCAGTAACTTCGCCCACTGTGAAACAATCAAACCTACACCGCCCGCAGCAGCATGTAGTAAGATGCTATCCCCTGCTTTAAAATCATAAATACGACGCATTAAATAGGCAGAAGTTAGACCACGCATCGTCATCGCTGCTGCCGTCTCACACGGAATCCCTTCTGGTAATTTAATGAGCGCATTTGCAGGAATCAGTCGTTCAATACTATAAGCACCTAACGTGTTTAAAAATCCTGTGTAGGTCACTCGATCACCGACAGTAAAATCAGTAACACCTTCACCGATTTCTTCGATAATCCCAGATGCTTCTACTCCCATACCATTTGGCATTGGAATTTTATAAGTACCATTGCGGAAATATGTATCTGCATAATTCAGCCCCACTGCGACATGGCGCAAACGAACTTCTCCAACGCTTGGAGTACCTACTTCTACATCTTCGTAGCGCATTACATCTGGTGTGCCTGTTTCATAGAAACGTACAGCTTTAGTCAATGTCATCTTTTCATCCATGTGCTGATTATTATTTCAGGCTTTTAAAAGCATGAACTCAAACTACAGGACTCTGCACCATACTCCTTCACATTTGACGACACGTATTTATCATTTTACGACACCACGACTCAAAAAGAAGTCATGATGAAAATCATCAATTTTGATGTGTGTTGTAACTTATTGCTTATCTTGATATCTTTAAATTAAACGGTATTTTTCACTTATTTCTATAAACATTATTTTTTAATTCAATCTAGATATAAATGCTGTTGAGTAAATTGATACAGGTCTTTCACTGTGATTTTTTATAATTTTTTATGGATATATCCCTTCTATTTATGAAAATTAATTTGCTTTGCTGGATTAGACATTTCAGATTTATAATAGATTCTTACCAGTTCTCATAACATGGTCATCGATCTAATTATAGTATTGTGAGTTGACAATAAGTGTGGATTCTTTTCTAATCCCTCTTCTCTTTCGATCCACGCTTTAGCTAAAGTTTTCGTACTCAATTTTTGAAGATTTAATGTTCAGCATCTTCACTTTCATTACGAATATAAATAGCAGCTTTCAATCGCGTGCTCTTGGTTTTTTTGATTTCAATTCTGTAATATTACCCATTATCAAGAGATAAATGGATAAGTTGCAATTCTTATTGCCAAAAATACAGAATGACTGTAAACCATCCAAAATCGTTGTAACTGTTACAGACAAACATAGGTGCTTAAATGACTGATTTAAAACAAAACGAAGATATATTAGGGCAACCTAGAATATCCGTTGCACCTATGATGGATTGGACAAGTTAATTTTTATTACATATTTAATTCAACAACTTATTTAAATTTTATAAAAATTTAGGCGTAAAATAGGCGTAAATAACGTCCACATTTTGTCCAATTTTACTGTACTATTATTTTAATTTTAACCGCTCACTTATTGTTCAATATTGTATCATTTAGCTTATTTCCTCTCAACTCTAACCTAGACTTGATCATTTCAAACGATACTTTTGCTTCGGACTTTTCGGCTTATCTGGAATAGTCCGCTCAATCAAGCCTGCTTCTATTGCAGGATTCAAGTAATTTTTTTGGAATGTTGCTCGATGAGTTAAACAAACCAATTGCATCAACTCAGCTAAAATATAATCTTCTTGCTTCATTGCTGAAATTAAACGCTGTACTTGAGCGGTGACTTGCTCGCTTTGAGTAGAATTCAATATTAGATAGGTTTGAAATGAAGCGGATATAGCCTAAATCGGCAGAAAACAGAAGAAAAGGATTTCCATAGGGAATGGCCTTTTCTTCAAAACGATTAGATTAATTTAAATTTCACGTTAGTAAATTACTTTTAAATTTCAGCGTCTATTTAATATCTAAAAATTAGTCAAAATCCTCAGTTACAGAAACACTTTCTTCTAAACGATACATTTCATCATCAATGATAGCAACATTGGTAAACTCTCCCCAAAAATCGATAGTAGATAATTCAACTTCCCATCTCGAACCATCATCAAGAATAACTACTCTTCCATCATATTTAATCTCATGTATATCACCAACTTTGTGTTGGCCTATGCCATACATTCGTAATCCCCACCACAATATTTTCTATTGCTCAGAATATGAAAGCTTACTAATTCCTGATACTTCTATCTCATCAACAGTTATCATGTTTTCTAAATCAATACTCATAGATATTCCTGGTTGGGCTAAAAACTAGTCTTTTAAAAATACAACAAAATTAAGACTTAATAATATCTTCAACCGTAATACTTACATCACCGCTTGGCAGAGATAATGCTGAGCTTTCTCCTATTGTAAGCCCTAGTAATACCTGTCCCAAAGGGCTATTGCTGTGAGTAATACCATCCTGATAATTGTTAAAATTACTCGAAATTTTTACACTAACTAATTTTTCAGGATTTCTGCTATCCACATATTTTACTAAATCATTCACCTCAATAAAATCAATTAAATTCTCAGCTACTTTTTCAAATACTAATGCATATTGATTTTCTTTAGCTAAGGATTTCGATAATGTTACATCTAAATCAGTTATATTCTTATCAATTAGTGGTATTACATTACTCAATTTTTCAAGCAAAATTTGCATTTGCTCTTGCGAGTTTTTAAACCAATCTGTTGACCAAATACGATGTATTTTCCATCCTAAGCTTTCCAAAATTTGTTGTCGTAATCGATCACGATCTCGACTAGATTTTGCCGAATGATAGGTTGCTCCATCACATTCAACTGCTAATAAATATTCACCTGAATTATTTGGGTTCTTGACAGCAATATCTAAAAAATAACCAGCCACTCCCAATTGTGGTTCACATTCGTATCCATGAATTGCAAGAGCTTTCATCACTGCAATTTCAAAGTCACTATCAGGCGCTTTCCCTGTAACTTTTTCCTCATGTAAGAAACCAGATTCACAATATCTTAAGAATGCTTTTAGTGCAGTCACCCCCTTACTACTAGATTCTGATGATAAAATATCTGTTGAACTCATTGATGAAATTATATGCATTCTCTTTTTGGAGCGAGTAAACAGCACATTGAGTCGTCTCCAACCTGAACCTTGGTTAATCGGACCAAACCTTTGAAAAACTTTACCTGCAATCTGCAAAGGTCCATATGTCATTGATATGACAATAACATCTCTTTCATCACCTTGAACATTTTCAAGATTCTTAATAAAAATAGGCTCATCTGATCCCATTTTTTTATCATAAAGCCCCTGCAATATAGAGTCTTGAGATAGTCTAAGTTCTAATTGATCTTCAATCTCATCTCGTTGTTGGCTATTCATTGCAACAATACCAATTGACTCATTTCTATCTTGAAGAAGTAATTGGCATACTTCATCTACAACACTCTGTGCCTCTTGATAGTTTTTTCCAGAATTAAATGTTCCAGATATTTTCTTGTATCGAATACCAAATTCAGGGGAACTTTGAATGGGTGAAGGAAATAAAACAAGATCAGAATCATAAAAATGTTTATTTGAAAATGCTATGAGTGATTGATGGCGTGAGCGGTAATGCCAACGTAAGCGTCTTGTTTTAAACAATGACATGACTGAATCTAAAATACTTTCAGCATCTTCTACACCAACTAATTCATCTTCATTTACCTCATCAAGATTTATTGATGTACTGAAGAAGCTAGTTGGTGGCAATTGTTTTGGATCTCCAACAATAATTGCGCTTTTACCTCGAGCCAATGCTCCAATCGCATCTTCTGGCAAAATTTGCGAAGCCTCATCCATTACCACCAAATCAAAGTCAAAAAGACCTGGTTTTAAGTATTGAGCTACAGACATAGGGCTCATCATGAAACAAGGTTTTAATGCCTGAATTGCATTAGGTGCTCGTTCAAGCAAAGATCTGATTGGTATATGTCTTGTTTTTTTCGAGGCTTCTTTAGAAATTAGTGAATATTCCGTTAAATCAGATACCCTGCCAGAGGCTATACCAACCGGAACATTACATGATGCAGCATTACTAGCGATCTGCTTTCTTTGTAAAATCACTAATTCATTATCATAATTCTTAAAATTATCAACCATCGTTGATAATTCCATCCCATTATATTTTTGAATTGAGGTATCAGTATTAATAATATACTTTGCTAAAGAACTATACAAAGATAGTTGAACTGCATTAACAACTGAACAGTCCTCCAGCACTCCATCTTCCAACTTTTTAATGATACTTCTTAAACCTAAATTTTCAGCTTTATTTTTAATTGTGTAATAATTACTCCATGTAAATATCCAATCCTCATTCTCTAAAGCTAAATTATTTCTTATTATCACATCACTAAAAGAAATTTTAGACTGATTAAACCAATCCTCATCTATATTAGAACAGTTTTTAAATTTGATTCTAAAAATATCTTCATTCTTAAAATTATCAGAAATTTCTTCTAAAACTCTTTTAAAATTTTGGTAATTTTTTACATCAGAAATTTGAGTAAATTTTTCTTTTATAATTTCACTCGAATCTAAAATTATATGTAAAAAACTAAGAGTTTTTTTAGCTCGATTCATTTCTCTACTATTAATTTCACCCATTAAGTCATCAAAATTCCATTCGGTTGACAAAATAGGATTATTATTTCTAATTTCATTAAACTTTGATAAATTCAGCATATTAGCATCAAATAAATTCAATGCACTCTCAATATCAGATAATGAAATTTGTTTCGAAATGAAAGATGGTTCGAACTCAATCTTTAATTGTTTAAGAGACATTAAAGTACGAGAAATCTCACTACCATCCTCAATAATTTGGTGAAGGTTAGATAGATTTTTAATTTTAGTTGAGTATAAGGCAGAAAAATCATGCAATAACTTCAATGTTTTGTTTAATTTTGGCTCAACTTTACGGTCATATTCTTCAATAATAGATTTTACTAAATGACTTTCTATTCTTAGAATAGCTGAACCAATCTTCACCCGCTCATCAAAACCAACTCCATACTCATGGCGAACACCTTTATACCAGTCACGCAATGTTTTTATATCATCTAAAGGCGTATTTACTCCATCATACATATCACCTAAAATTTTATATTTCTCATTCAATTCATTAGAAGAATCAATATTTTTCTTGAAATCAATTAGTTTTGGGAAATTATCCTGTATTTCAATGAATGGAGTATTTATATTCTTATTCATACCCAATATGAATTTACGAGCATTCCACCAACGTATCGTGAAGTATTTAAAAAATCCACCTATACATATATTTTTATAATTTAGCTCTAATTCTTCTACACTTGGTAAATTCTCTATTTTGTATAAACTTTGACAATATTGATAATTTAGATGCAATTTATTAAATATAGGCTCAAAATCCAATATAAATTGATCAATGCTAGATTCGTCAAATATTTCATTCCTATGTTTAAGAAGATCAAATGGCAAGCTCTTTAAATGACCTACCAATAATTCCATTTCACTAAAATTCTCTTCAGAGTATCCAAATACAATCTTGAGCTCATAAGGAATATTTTTATTAATCAACTCAATATCAGGCTTTAAATCTAATAAAGCATTTTTAATTTCCTCTAACTTGCTTATGGAATCGTCTATATCATCCAGAGTAATAGTTTTATCAAATGTATTATTTTCATTTATCAAATTTCTAATATTCTGTATTGTATGAGAATTTAATTCATTTACATAGGCTTTACTAAATACTGCAGTAATGCCACTATAGTTTTTATTTATTTCAGCATATAAATCAGTATATTTAGATAGTAAATCAACCTTTTCGATTAGATCATTAATTAAATGGTAAGATACTTCTTCATCAAAAATCGGTAATTTTTTTGTATCAAGAACGACTCTTTCAACTAATTCTAATTTTATATCATCAAGCAAAAAAAGCTCGCCAAATAAATACTGTATTGCTTTTAACTCTTTATTCCATTCTTTAAGAGAACTAATAATTTCTGATTTTTCTGAATCAATTAAATTAACTTTATTAACACCAAACCAATAATGTTTCGAAATTTTCTTATTTGTACATTGATCGCGAGTTTGTCTATAAGCATTTTCCAATAAATTCCCACAATCAATATAGCTATGGATTTTTTCCTGATTCAAAGAAATTACATTTAAATTATCGATCAATACTTCTTCAGGACTTATATTCAATAAATTTTTAAAATAGGTTGCCTTTGATAAAATTTGATGTGCAGTTAGCTGTGTGTCTCCCCATTCTTTATTAATAGTTTTTACGTACTGATTTAAGTTACTTTTACAGAACTCTAATTTATTTTTTATTAGGTGTATTTGACTCGGATTCTCATACTGCTTAAACTGTTTATATTGCTCATTTAAGTCTTGTAATATCTTTAATTTATTAGATTTATGACTGTGCAATTCAAGGCAAAACCCACCTAGTCCAGCCTTATCTAATCTATCTTTAACAACATTGAGTGCTGCCATCTTTTCAGCAACAAATAGAACCTTTTTACCATCATTAATTGCAGCCGCTATAAGATTTGTAATGGTTTGAGATTTACCAGACCCAGGTGGACCCTCAATAACTAAGTTTTCACCTTTCACAGCATCAATTAAAGCACTGTGTTGTGAACTATCTGCATCATAAATAATTGGGAATTTATCATGAATATTTTCAATTTCGTCAATTTCATATTCAGAGTCAAAACTATGATGTTGACTTTCTTTAGCTACTTTGCTAAATAATTGCTGAAGTACTGGATGTTGCTCTATAGAGTGTTCTTCGGGCCAATTCGCAGGATCTAAATCTTGGTACATTGCTTGCTTAGTAAAGTTTAATAAACTCATACAAACCCTGCGCTTAATGCTCCAAGCCTGTTCATGAGCCAAAATATTTTTTTCAATGAATTTAAAATAATCTTCTGGCGTACTTTCGTCATCTAACAATGGTAATTCTAAGCCAAAATCATTTTTTAATTTTTCGTGTAATGTAACATTACTTAAAAGTCCTTCATCTAACATCGTTAGTTCAAAATTATCATATCCCCCATGTTTGGATTTTGCCTTTTTCTCAATTTTCACAGGTAAAGTAAACAGCGGCGCTAAACGTTTTAGATTTGAGTCTTTACTATCTGTCCACTCTAAAAAACCAATCGTAATATACAAAATATTCGAGCCTGTCTCGCTAATAGAGGATTCAGCCTGTTGTCTTATATGCTTGAGCCTAGTTTCCAAATCTTTTGGATATAATAGTGTCTGTAAAATATTATTATCTTTAACTATGAGTGAATCCTTTGAACAGTTTTCATCAAGTTCAAAATTTGTTTGGTATCCTAATTGTTTAGCCCAAAATTCTACACTAGGAATTTGATCCTTAACACTTGCTTTATCTTTTTCATCTATTCCGTAATATTTTTTAATTTCAGAATCTGAAGGTTTGGGAACGGGTACTAAATCTAGTACAACATTTTCATTCAAGGCATTGAATAAAATATCTGGAGTAGTATCTATAAACTGAAGGCATTTTCCTCTTGGAAACTTATAATTCAATAGTGCATTTCTTGAACTTAAATCCAAAAGACGCTTACGGATTGATTCTAATGAATCATATGCGAATGTTGATATACCTTCAGTCATTTAGTTTTACCCTCCCTAAAATTCAAAGCCAAAATTTTTATATCTCTTTAATCATGGTAACAATTTGGTCACTATTTTAATAGTAATTCAAGCTCATCAGACCACTAAACTTATACATTCCTAGCTTAATTAAAGCTAAACAAAAATTCATATTTTTTAATAACATCACCGTCAAAAAAAATTACTTCATCCTTGTAATCATACTCACCCTACAGACAGTTACAATTCATTAGTAACATTTATATTGGTAGAGATTATTTACATTTTGAACAGTTAAACAGTCATTCAGAAATTTCTAAATTATAGCCAACCTCCTCAACCCGCAAGAATATAGTCAACTGATTTTAAAAAAGGATCTAATGTAAAACATATTTAGAAAAATTCCTGCTTCGTTCAAATAATTCATCTATAATATCAATACCATATAATAAACATCTAAATAAAAAGCAGCCTAAAATAATATTTTAGGCTGCTCACCTCTAATCTCAATATCTTCCTACCTTCAATTCACCGCCCTAAAACTCCCCTGCTGAATACTTGCTGAAATTCATCTAGCTGATTCAATTTCAATTAGATTGGAAAAAGTCAGTGCCATCACATAGCATTCAATAACTAAAGAATATGGTAACTTGGCACAGTTAATTCCCCTGTAAGTTAAATTTAAAAGTTAGCAAGCCTTTTTAAAACTGATACTATTTACTACATGTTTTAAATAGATTTTTAAAAGAGTATAAAATGTACACATGCCCAAAATGTAACAGAAAATGGCCATGGGATGGATCTCAACAACAAGATAATCGATGTTTTGGATGTGGCTATGTAACTTCTAAATGGGATGTTTGGATTAACAATAATTTAGATAATCTCAACCATCCAATGGACTACGAATTACAGTTTGTAAATACGATTTTAAAAAACATTCCCAACCTGTCACCCAATGATGTCTTCGCTCAGCATCATTTTATTGATCAACATGGCAAAAATCGGTATATCGATTTTATGATCAAAAATGACCCTAAAAACTACTTATTACCTATCGAATTAGATGGCTTTTGGAAAGTTTCGAACTATTCTGATTTTAATGACATGCTGTCACGTCAAAATGCTTTGATCTCCAAATATCGTATTCTGCTACGCTATACCAATGCTCAGATGCAATACAACCCAGAGAAAATTATTTCTGAGATCACGGATATATTACAAAGCCAAAGCAGAAATGAAAGCATTGAAAATATTGATACACAAAAAAACTCCAATGTTTTGCAATTTACAGAATCTTTAAAAGATCAGATTAAAAATTCAGCAGACCAAAGTGAAATTACAGAATTGACCAAAATGGTCATTTATCTTGAAACAAACACCATAAATCAGCCTAGTCCACAACTGCCCCTTACGCCTACACCGACTCATCTTGCAAAAACTTCCCTAATTCCAACAACCATCCCAATCATTCCCAAACCTCAAAGAAAAAGTCCTGTTGCTATAATAGTGATCGTTGCATTTATTTTATTTATCATTGCTGGTGTTGGACTATTTGTTTCTTATTCCAAAAAAAATGTTGCTACACATGAGAATACTCAACCAAAAGAAATTACGAATCAATCACAAAGCCTACTGTCAAATAGTGTTTCTAACTCTCAAGAGGAATCACAGCAAGTGATTGACACACACAAAATAACAGAGCCTCCAACAAGTCAAAGTACAGCACAATATGATGCAAATCAAACCCAACCTGTCGAACCACAACAACAAGAAAAACCAGTATTGACTACACCTACAGCTGCTACAGATCAAAATATTAATGCTAAATCTGCAAGCCAATACTTAGGCGAGTACAAGATAGTCTGTGGTTCAGTTGCTCAGGTGAAATCTTTTACAAAGGGAACCTATTTGAATTTGGGTTCAGCTTATCCAAATCAAGATTTAACTATTGTCATTTGGAGTAGTGATGAAAATAATTTTGGTGACCTCACTAGTTTTGAAGGTAAAGATCTATGCGTTACTGGTGAAATAGGATCTTACAAAGGTATTCCACAAATTCAATTAAAAAATACATCACAAATTCTATAAAGTTCAAGAATGAAGTTTAATAAGGAAATAACCCCATGAAATATAAAATTGTAATGAGTCTAATGTTATTCGCAAGCAGTCTAACATATGCTCAAGAAGCAAAAATTGAAGCAAATAAGTCTGCTTTTCATGTTGGTGAGAGCATTATGGCTTGTGGGAAACTTGCACAAATTAAACATCTAGAAAATCGCCATTATTTAAATTTGGATAAGCCCTATCCAAATCAAACATTAACAATTTTAGTTTGGAACAATGACTATCGTTGGTTTGAAAGCCGTTTTGGAAGTTTAGATGCTATGAATGGTAGAAGAATTTGTGCTCGCGGAGTGATTGAACAATATAAAAATTCATTGCAAATTGAAGTAAAAAATCCTCAATTTCTTAGACTTATGACTCAATAATTTCCGAATATTTTCTAAGTTACATGTATATTTTATTATGCATGTAACTACAATAAAATCTGCTAGTAACTTGAAAATACTGATGTATTTTTGAGGACTTTGAGTTATATCAATTCAGCTTTCAAACAAATTAACCATCTTTTTTATGAGATGCAGGTAATCCTAGCAACTCAGATGTTTCTTGCATTTGCTCAAATAATGCATATGCCTCACTAATAAATTGATTTAACTCATCAAGTTGCCTAGATTCTTCACTTGTATAAAAATCTGTATTAAAAAACTGATTAATATTCCGAGTCAGCTCACTTCCCATGCCGTATGGGTAAATAATCTTATACACCCGATCATTAATGTTTTGGACACTGGTTAATTGTTTTTTTAGATGCTCCACTTTCATTTTGATTATTTTGTTTACTTCACGAAGTTGATCATTCTCTATTTTTAATTTCTTCTCTGCTTCTGGTAACTTGATCGTTTCTTGGCGAATTTCATCTGCTTTTTTATAGGTTTGCCATGTTGAATAGATGATCATAGGTGCCATTATGATTAAACCTAATGTAAAAGTTCCTGCAATCATTCCGCCACCACCAGCAGCCAAAGCTCCGCCACCAAACCACGCTAGGATAGCATTATGAGCTGCTATTCCTGATAAAGTTGCAATACCTGTTCCCGTTGATGCTGTGCCAAGCATAGAGACAAGTGTCCAACTCCCAACTGCCAACAACCCTCCTGCAAAAGCACTACCCAAAATCACAGAATTGTTATGACTAAACTCATGGTTGTGATAAACCTGATTTAAGCCATTCATTTGATTGCTTAAATTATTTATTGATATTAACTGAACTTGTTGAAATCCATTGATATTTTTATTTAACAACTTACTACTTTTTTGAAGTTCTCCTAAAATCAAATAGGTCAACTGCCCCATTTCATTAAGATTATGCCCAATACTCGCCCTTGAATCGATAGATTGATTAAATTGATCTGCATAACGCTGATAAGCTGCTTTATAATCAAGTACTGCATTTTTAAGCTCGTCATGACCACCCAAAGTGACAATATTTTTTAATCCGTTCATAAAACCAGTTTCAGGCTGAACTGAATTGTCCATATATATTTTTGCAGGCAAATGAACATGGGTAAAAGTTGGTATAGCTATCTTAAATTTCTTAATTGAATTCCGATAAAACCTAATCAAGACATACAACAACAAACCGATTGCGAAAAGGTAAATAAAAATAAAAAGCTCAACCAATGACTTTCCCTCTAAAATTTTTATATAACAAAAATTCGTCTAACCAAACTAAAAGACGATTTAATTTTTTTAGATAAAGTTACTATTTTAAACATTTAAAGTTTAACAAAATTAACCACCTAAATAAATTTATTCTTAGGTCTTCTATTTGAGCTCTACAGTTATAGTCCATAACAGTTTTAGCCAAAAAATAAGGGAGTTTACACTCCCTGCTTTACGGCGATTCCTCAACTTAAAATCATTAAATAAGTTAGTTATTCAACCGACACGAAACCATTCAATTCACAACCCTCACACTATCCTGCAATCCCTGCTGAATATCCTGAACAAATCCATTCCCTTGATTAGACTTAGGCTTTGCTTTGGCTCTAGCTGAAGTATCAGGCTCTACTTGCTCAGCTTCAGAATTCTCCTCTGTATAAAACTCCTCCACAAAATCCAAACCCTCCTCTGCATTCACCCCAAACTGTGCATTGGCAAATCCTTGTCTTGCCACTTGGTCTAAAGCCGTTTGGTTAAAACCTATTGCTTTACTTTGCTGATCAATGTCTTTCGCTATCTGAATGGCTTGTTGAAGATTCGTGCCATCACGTAAAGTTAAATCTACGTAATACACAGGCGTACGATAACTTTGTGTGGTGGACTTGCCTCTTAAGGTTAGTTGTAGCGGTAGACATGAAAGTAATCCATTGGAGGCTGCATGGTAATAAGACAGTCGAGCTGCCAGCGTGCGGATACTGTTAAAACCTGTGGTTCTAAAAATAAAAGTCCCCAATTCATCCAACTCATCTAAGTTAACGTGCAAACGTCCATAGGGTTTGCAGTTACCCCCTTGTGCTAGTGGGCAAAGGTCAGGTGATGGACATTGATGTTGTTCAATGCCTTGGTTGGTACGTCTTTGACAGGTTTGACCATTACCAATACACACAGGTCGCCCTGTCTGACGATCAAATAAACTGTACTCTGCTCGTAGATTCAGTTCAGGATCATTGAAGATCATGCGCACTGGAATGGTACGGAGTTTTTGATTCGGTGCTTTGGCTCGAAGCTGTTCATCAAGTGGATGTTTCACCCATCCGTCCTTATTTTGAATTTGACTGGTAATAGTAAATTGGTCATCTTTTTCAGGAAGGCGTTTGCCGTTCTTTTCAATAACCTTGCCAATACTGATACGACCTAGTATCGGTGGTGTTATGGCTAATCCTTTGATCATGTTTGATTGCTCCAGTTAAAAAAATATAGATTACCCCTTGTTATGTAAGTAACCAGAAAATTGAAAAAGCTACGACTTTGCAAAGACCGCCATAGTTGTCCACCACTCCTTCGGGAGTTGGTGGATGTGGGTGGTTTTTTGCGCTTTTTGGAAGATTGGATATTTCATGGATTTATCGATGTAATGGATTCAGTCATCGCTATAAATCTGAAAACGCCGTGTACCCACTTTGTTTTGAGGGAATTCATCAATCAGCTCAGGATGAAGTTTTAATACCGCCTTGGTATCTAAACCGATAGAATCTTTGGATCGCTTCCACGTCACTGAGCCTTTATTGAAGGTTGCCCGTTCTGCATCCTTCATCAGCATTTGGATGTGATGTTTAGTGTTATCGAAATTGTTTTGGTGAACTTCGATATGCTGTTTCTCTTGCAGCAATTGCGTGAACAATTGATTGGCTTCAGGGTTCTGACTCAGGTCTTCCACCGTTAATGGAATGTGTTGGGGGTATAGTTGCTGAATAGCTTTAGCTGCCGACTCACTCGCATCAACATCGGGCGGTGTGTCATTTTCCACACATTCCCAAAAGTGACGCTCGGCATTGACGATATGCTGTATGACGCTCTCTGAGCGAGTGACTTTAAAGATGCGAGTTTCATGTCCACAGATCAGCACACAAATATGTGCTGCTTTCTTGCCTGTTACTGCCAATTGATGTTGCACCTGACATAACACATATAAAGGCACACCATCTCGCCAAAGTTTTGCACCATATTCTCCTGCGGTTTTACATTCAAGAATCTGTACCTCATCACTGCCTACGACGGAATAATCAAGATTGGCCAGCATAAAGTGTTTGTCTGCTTCGGGATGTTGCAGTACCGCATTGATACGACGCACTTTGTTATTGGTGTGCATGCTGTAGTATTCAGCAACCAAAGGTTCAAGTTGTTTTCCCCAATATAAAGGTGCCTGTCCTGAGCTTTCATCCTCAATCGATTGTTTGATTCGACCTGTTTTAATCATCCACAATTCGAGCATCGACATATAGGGATTGAGTCCACAAGCTGCTGCACAATCACTACTGCCTATGCCTTGTCGTCTGACTTCAAGCCAGTCAGATTGAGTCATATTTTTGGTATTGACCAAGCGTTTTGCTGTAAACATTTTTGGAG
This sequence comes from Acinetobacter psychrotolerans, assembly GCF_048552595.1. Taxonomy (NCBI): domain Bacteria; kingdom Pseudomonadati; phylum Pseudomonadota; class Gammaproteobacteria; order Moraxellales; family Moraxellaceae; genus Acinetobacter; species Acinetobacter psychrotolerans. The sequence goes on from NZ_JBIMDK010000022.1 coordinate 15,423, forward strand.
CAACAAAGGGTTTGCTCCCTTGTTGAATCGTTGGGTTTAATATTGCTGTATTCATGTTTTATTCCTGATTTTTAATAAGAGGGTTTGATCGAAATGACAAATTCAAGGCATAAAAAAACCACCGCCTAAGCGATGGTTTGATTATTTTTAAAAATGTGAATGATCGTTAAATTACATGTAGATAGGTCTAACTTTCCATGACTGAAAAATGGGTTTTTCGTTTTATGCGAGCATACTTAAGGCTTGTTCCAAGCCACGTTGTTTCAAATTTGCTCCTGCCCCAAACCAAGCTGAATCAAGTCGGTGATCTGTACTCATCGCACGACGTTCATGGTCAATGAATTCTGTGATTGAGCATAGCAATCCATAGGCTGTGCCTTTAGCAGAACTTAGCTCTGCACCACGTCCTTGACCATTAAACATTTCCATTGCCCGGCTCATCGACTTCGCATTCGGTTCAGCTTTTTCTTTGCCATTGGCTTGGGAGGCAACATCACGGTAGAACTGGATAATGTTGTCCTCTTGATCCAACACACTGTTCATAGTGCTGTTATTGAACACTGCATCAAAGTAAGCCGAGGCTTCCATTTGACTGACCTTACGCTGTGTCAGTTGCTTCATCTCATACATGTGTTCATCCCATGCACGGACTGAAATGCCGAGTTGCTGTTTAACCTTATCTGCATCAAACTTAGTACTGTGTGGCACTTTGACCACACCTGCATTGCTGTTCTGACCTTTTAGTGCAATCGCTAGAGTGTTGTTACATACGACACGAATGGAGGTGAATTGTGCGGTAGTGGCAAGTGTTCCATCACATGCGGTTGCTAAGAGCATATAGCCATTACTGACATCTTTGCCCTTTAACATGGATGTCTGTCCTGTGCGTGCCAATGCCCAAAACTTTTTACCGCCTTTCAGTACGCCTGCGGTTTCAAGTTCAAAGCCTGATTGCTCAGTCAGATCACGATAGAATTCTAAAATCTCTTTGGGCTGTACTTCCTGAAAGCGTTGACTGACCACAGACAGTGGTGCATGGGTGTCTGAGCGATAAAGTACTCGTTGCTCTTCATAAGGCATGATGATGCTCTGCCCTCGTTCGTTCTGTGCCATATAACTAACATTGGAGGATTCGATACGCCAGTCCATGCCTGCCTGTTGTGCCCAGACGTCCAATGGTTGATGTTGACTGAGCTGATTGCCCAGTCCATGCCATGGAGTTTCTCCGACATAGGCCATTTGTTCAATTTGATGTGCCATGGTTTTATTCCTTTTTAATTTGAAATTGAAATTTGAATCTGTGTTGATATGAATCGATCTTTAATGCAAAAGATGTGTTGGAAACTTTTGGTAGCAGTTGTGGCAAAAGCACAAATTCTGCTGTGTGGGTGTGCTTGATTCTGAGAATGAATTCAATACACTTCCCAAAACCGTTCCTGCGATTCCACCGATGATCGGTGGTAGATTGAATGTCTTTGCAACTGTACTTCCCAATGCACCTAATGTGGTTGGGGTAACCAAACTAGATAAGGTTGTATTGGATTGTTGCGTACTTGCTTCAACCAACATCACATGAGTTGAATGGCAAAAGGGACAGCTCAAGCTCATGGCTCGACTCCTTAAATTTTGGGAATAAAAAAAGCCTGCTCGATGGCAGGCTTTGTTTTCATATTTTCATTTAGTCTCAAAAGAGTTTCATGATTCTCATTAGGATGTTATGTATCTAAAATAATTTAGAATGAGTTAGTTATCAAATAATTTTCCATTTCAATTCAAATTTTCGTAGTGTTTCAAAAGTATGATGATTAGATTTCACTCACAGTACAAATATCAAAAAGCGCGGAAAATACAGTGAATTTATTTTACTCACCTTCAATTTTTTATTGGCAGATTTAACTGGTATACAATTTAGAACACCACCCAAATTTTTATAAACATACGTACTATAATTTTTTCATTCTCCCTAACAGAAAATAATTTTGTCTACGATAAAACAATCGATGACATTTTTGATGATCGATCTACCTATTATTTTGCGCCAACAATATAAATATTTAAATGCACGTAGTCTTGTGCGGCATTGAATGCTAAAAAAAAGCCTATCTAAATAGGCTTTTTTCTGTAGCAAAATTACTTAAAGTTAGACCTAAATCAATTTTTAAATATCAGAAAGAATTTTTGGTTTCTCTGATGAGCTTGTCGGCATTTTAAATTCAATACCCGCTTTTTTAAACAGTTTTGGATATTCCACTAAAGCCATCGTTGAATTTTTAGCAATACCAGTAATATCTCCAACGATATTTTTAGCATCAACTAAAGACATTCCAGTATTGGTCAAGCTTGATGGGTTTGTAATTAAACTTGTACTCACCTGTTTAGCTCCCCCCGCCAATTCACGTGCAGTTAAGCTTGCGATTACAAAGTTTGTCGCAGAATCCAATAAATTTTTCTTTTGCTCTACATTTAATGCTGACAGTTTAGCTACTGTTGCTTCTTCATCTTTTTGAGACGCTTCTAAAACTGCATTAGACATCGCTACAATTTGTTTTTGAATAGCTTCCTTTTCTTTCAAATTAGACGTTGTTTTTAAGCTTTTCTGTTTTGCTTTTAATTCATCTGAATCCTGCTTATTTGCAAGCAATGAAGCTAAAGCGGTACGACTCTGTATAAACATTGCATTCGTTGCTTTAGCTTGTGTGAAGAAACCATTGATATCCATGTTTGAAGAGGATACGCCAGTAGCAGATTCAGACAATGACGAAGCGAGATTACTCAATGATCCAAAACCTGCATAGACACTAGATGCACCCATTGAAGCTGTTACTGCTAAAACGATCGCAATTTTTTTCATACATTGTTACCCCTATTGTGAAGAATCGGCTTTTTGCACGATTTGATTTAAAATTTTTGGTAAAGCCTCAAACATCTGAATATTATACATTTCATTACGATGTTGATGATTGATACCCTTTAATCCAATTTCTTGTTGCAGACCATAAGCCCCAACTTTTTCAGCCTTTTGGTTGAATCTACGTGCACCACTAGCCATAACTAATGTTGCGTCACAATTACTTTTATCTGCATTACATTTAATACTGTCTTGGTTCACTTCAATCTTAAATACTGGCTGTAAACATTCATCTGTTGGAATATGGAAGTTAACTTTCATATCTTTTTTAAACCCAGCATTTTCAGTCATAGTAACAACTGAATCTTTCAGTAGAGTCTGTCCTTTAAAGCCTGAACCTGTCGCATAAAACGGTCGTTTCGACTGACTCGTAAAAGCGTGATAAATCAAAGGGCCAAAACCATAAAATGGAATTTCACCAACTTGCTCAGTATGTAAGCCTAGACATAAGACACGTGATTGCTTAGAGTCCCCCACTGGAGCAGAACTATCAAGTAAAATACTGTCTCCTGAACGCACAGGTAAACGATCACTGTTGCTGACAGGAAAATCTAATTGCGCTGTAACTTTAGCACCTTGACGCTCTAAAACAGTTGCTTCCCATGTTGGAATTAGAATATTACGTCCTGCCGCTTTATCTGAATGATAAACATGGACTTTCATTCCTCTACTTAAGCGTTCTCCAGCATCATCAATGGTAATATTTTGACCACTTGTATCCGAAACTTTTAAATCAGACCGAGTAAATTGAATACCCTTTTGAAATTGTTGACCTAATTTCAAAAGAGCATTTTTTAATACGACTTCTTTGCGTGCTTCTAAAGAAAAACCCATTCCTTCCGAAATTACGTCTTTAATATCATCGGTGGCATGTGCGGAATAAATTACCCGACCAGAGCGGTCAATCATTTCAGCAAAGACTTCACTATGAAAAACCTGTTGCTGAGTCATTTTTCCAATTTGCTGTTGATAAGCAATTACAGGAATAACATTTATACGGATAAAAAATTCAGGTAATTCACGTTGGTTAATATCTTCACTTTGCGCTAATGCAGTTTGTTCACTAATACTTTGTGCCATAGCACTATAGCGTCGATTAACTGGAGTCAAAGTAAATGAGGCTTGCTCACCCACCGCATCAGAAAATATTTGCTCGATTAAATCTTTTGATTCACCTTGATAAGTCAGTACATCAACCACTAATGCTTTGGGCTTATTCATAGCCTGACGCGTATTGGTTGAAACTTTACTAAAGCGCTTACTACCGCCCTGCATCAATACAGGAACAGCCACAGCATAATCACTGTCTGCGTGTACAACGCGAATCAAATCACCTTCTGTTGAACTCAGCTCATCTTGTGCAGCAATCCCTTGCTTAAAGCCTTTATCTAGAACTAGATAAGATTTCCACTGATCGATCACTAAAGTTTCAGTTTCAGAAATTTTAAGTTTCGATTGTAATTCTTGGGTCACTTGTTGAGTTAACATCAACAAAGTACTTTGAAATTTTTGCCTAATTGCTGTTTTTGTTGCAGTAGAATCAATTTCAGTAGTAAGCACCTGAATCGGTTGTGACAACGTCACACTATCACTATATATAACCTCGCCTGATAATACATTGGTGAGTTTTAGACTTAAGGTGACTGGCAGAAAAATTTCTGCAGTCGAATCCTTTTTCACAATGTATTCACTCGCACGTAAAACCTCTAAAGATGCCACATAAGTACGATTTTTAGTTTTTTGCGAAATAGTATCTACAATTTTTTCACCGAAACTTTGTTTTAAACCTTGTACAAAAAGTTGCTCAGCTTGTTTACGAATGACATCATTGTCAATCGCTTGACTGAAGTCACACACAATCGAAGAACCATTCGCTTCATATTTACTAGGATCGGTACGACAACCTTGCTCTAACCCAAAAATACCTTTCAATGGGTATATTTGAATATTTGCATTCGCCCATGCTGAAAAAAGCATTGGCATAGCCAAACATAAAACTTTGAATTTTATTTGCATTGTGTCCCACCAATGCACAGTGTAATCGTATTCCCAGCTTGTAAACGCTCAGCACTCGACAAAGCTGGATTTACTTTACGTAGCGCTTTAGCTAATTCTGCACTAATCGGTTTTTCGCTCTTATAGGTCATGGTCATTTCAACCAATTTACCATCCTGAGTACGAATATCGATGTTTTCTGCACCATCCATTTCATCTAAGGCAACATATAAATCATCTCCTAAACGTGAAGATACATTGCCAGAAACACTTTTTACAAAAATTGTAATTTCTTTACCGTACATAGAGCGATTTTTTGCATAACCTAAAATCTGTGGTCCAACTTGACTCACTGCCAATTCACCCAGTTTCTTTGCCACATTCGTACGGCATGAATCTGTGGTCGCACCTGTCGATGACTCTGTACGAGTTTCCCCCCCCATTAAAGTCGAATCATCTACTGAATAAATTTTAAAACTTACAGCACCATCACAGATAAATTGCCCCGTGGCAGGTGAGCGACCACGATCATAAATATAGGAGCTACCAGCCATAAACCAGTCCGCTTTTTCTTTACGTGCAGCGATGACTAGCTTATTAAGCTCTGCATCACTCATTAGTTGCTGAATAGTCATACTACGACCATTTAAATACTGACTTCTGAAACGATCAGAATCAAGCAAACGTAAATCATAACGCGATGCGGAACTTGCAATTGAGTTTAAGGTTTGATTATCACGTTCAGCTTTAGTACTTGGAGTCTGATATTCCACATACTTCACAAAACTTTGAATATCATTTTGACGTTCAGATTGACTATATTTAGCCGATTCACTCGCATTATAACTATTTGAAGAAGCGGATTTACCTGAATTATTATGACTTGCTGAACTAGCAGAAACACCAACACCAGCCCCATAGTAATTATCATAAGCATAGCCTGATGCAGCAGCTGAGCGTCCTTTTGATGAATAAGAATCTGAAGAACTTGCTTTGGCACTTTCGCTGGCTTTGTAACTAGCATCTTCATCATAGCTATAGCTACGATCTGAAAAATAAGAAGTAAATTCTTTCACTGGTTTAGAGTTATCTTTAGGTACACCAAAATACTCATCCATCACAATCATAATTGGACTAGTACGACTATTTTTCTTTGCCAGGCCTAAATCATTAAGAATTGAACGAAACTCTTGATCATCCATTTCTAGACTAACTTGAGTGACTAACTCATTATTACCATTAGTACTACTACCTCGGTTTAATACATAACTGTTGTCGATTTGTTTTACAATATCATTTAAATATTGACTCGCTTCATTCATTGCTTGAGGGCCATTAATCCGCTTAATAAGGGCAATGACAGCATCCGTTTTTGCATTATTGAATGCTTGATTACGCGTACCATTCTGATCTTTTTTGATAATAGGTGTAGCTCCTTCCCCATTAACTTTAAAGATTTCTGCATTACTAACTTGAGCAGCACCCAAGCATATAAGTGCCAATATAGTCGTCTTCATAATCCCCCCTTATTAAAGTTTTTAGCCATATCTATGATTTATTGGATTTTAAAATGTTTTTAATCTACAAAAAACAAACAAATAGTAAACTAAATACAATCTTAACTCCATCACATAATTTCATTTTTTATTGATTTTTCACTTAAATTATACTTATCTAAATACCAAATAAGTTTTTTACTTATATACAAAATATCAAAGTCATATATATACATCCATCAGTTAATATTAGTTATAGTGATACGGAGTGAGCAGTACATTTGTTACCAATTAATATCACACACTAAATCCGATGAAGTACACTTAGAATAGATTTATTGAAAAATTCAAAAAAATTAAGATTTAATATCAATGTCAAAAGAATGCATAAAATATCAGTTTCAATAAATACTTTAATCAAAAGGAATGTTTAAAGCACGAAAAGCTACGACCAATCAACCTACTAGAAAATAGCTAAGAATTATCAAACTGCGTTTAGCTATTTACAACAATTCATATCATCAATCTTTGATTTTAATTGCTTTTTCATTACAGCTTGATTGACTAAGCGATACCTTAAATTTATCATTCAACTACTGACCTACATTGTCAGTCGGTTTTGACAGACCGTTTCCTAAGCACACTAAAAGATCTCTTCTTTTGGTGTGAGTACTCGTGCTCCCTCTGCGGTAGAACGGGAGGGGGACACCTTCGGGTGTGCTGATTCTTAGGTTCAGTCTGTCAACCCTCTTTCGTTCTGCCACCATTATTTGACAGTAATCGGTAGAACTTCTTAAACCTAAGGAGTAGTCGCCATGACTCAATTTTATCAATCTTTGTTGTTTTACCTGAAACGTTTTTCAATTCCCTTGTTGCATTAACAGCACTCATAAACTTTTGCTCATTTGACTGATCTAAACGCTATTTAGCTTTGGAAGGCTTTGTCTCGCCTGAGTTTCAGTACATAAGCAAGATTGATAACACTTCAAATTACACAATAATAATTCGGGGAAACGATGAAAATTCAAACTTCACTTGCACTTATCTCACTCGTCATGATGACAGCAGGCTGTGCCAGTAAAACAGAACGTCAGTTTATCAGTGGCTGTAAAACAGGTGGCATTGATGGCAGTACCTGTTCATGTATCTACGACAAACTTGAAAACAAATATGGTGAGGATGGCCTGAAAGAAAATATCTATACCTTACAGCAAACTGAATCCTTCCAGATGGATATGGTCAATGTGTCCTATCAGTGCATGAAGGAGTAACCATGAGAACACTTGCAGGCATGATCTGCATCATCGCTGTAATTTGTGTACTGGGTCTGCCCTTCATTAGTTTCATGATCGTGATGGGAATTTTTATTGCATTGGCAAAATTTGCAACTGGGGGAAAATAAATGAATTCAAATATTAAAATAGGTCTGATTAGCATCTATCTAGTGATCGGCTTTTTCTTTGCAATCTATCAACACTTCTGGGGACAGTATAACTACAAGTCTTTTGCCTACAACATTGGTCAAGGCTTTGTTTGGCCTGCTGTAATGTTTCCAGTAGTCGGTAAAATTGTAGGGGGTATTCTGATCCTGTTATTTATCTGGTTCGTTGTTATTCGTCCAAAAATATAAGGGAGTGCAATCATGAAATCTTTACTTTCAACCATTGCCCTGTGTTCCCTATTGATGGCATGCAGTCAAGGGAATCAATCTGCAAAGACGGATACTTCAGGTGAGCCTACCAGTGCTGCTGCACAGCATACCAAGTCTGAGTCTATTTATGCACCTTATACAGAGGAAGCAGTCAAAGCAAGATTGAGTGATATGCAAGCGATTGTCGATTCAGGTCATTTGTATTTGCCTGCTTATGAAAAAGAGGCACAGACCTATCTTGATCATTGGCAAAGCCATCCTGAAGTTTTAAAAGCAATGATGGAATCCGAGCTTGATCCAAACATTACACAGGAGGTTCCTGATATTCCGCTTGACGAGGAAGAGGCTGCTATTGATGATGTTGCCTCAATCAGTGCCCGTGGTCGTATTACCGCTCAGGAGTCTCAATCTGCATTCAATGTGCCTGGTGCAATTGATTACTTTTTGGAAATTCAATCCACCAATGAGCAACCGTTTACTTTACAAGGTTTAAAGATTAACCGTGGTCGCTGTGGCTTCAGTACAGGTGATTTTTATAGCAAAATGCCTGTGACTTTGAATTATAGCGGTACAGTCAAATATTTACTGAAATGTAAGGGTGATCAAGTCCTTGAAGCTGAATTGATGACTGATCAAGGGAGTTTTAATATTACATTTTAAGGCTGTAAAAATCCTAGAATTGCTTCAACAATGAGAGCACTCATTTATCCAAGTGCTCTCTTTTTCAGTTAGATTAATCCATTCCTATACGGTTTTTCGAATTAGCCACCCCTCTGCCAAAGCTACGCATATAGGCTGAATCTTTCACTCGGAGATGCTGCTGTTCTTTTTCATCATTCACAAGATAAGGGATAACGTAATTCAGAAAATTATAAACTTGATCAGGATTTTTACTATGAATCATTCCAATGCCTAAAGTCCCCATCGCTTCAAAGATTGCCTTATAGTCGGAATGGTTACAGTTAAAAATATAACCACATCCATGTGTAATCTGCTCCCAGCACTGACCTACCCACTGCCCCATTTCAAAATCGCCTCGATGTTCATTTCCATCGTACATAAGCAGAAGGTGGCAATGATAGCCTTTGCTTACTCCATGCTCTAATGCCCACGCATAACCATGTAAATCACTAAAGCAAGTATCCTGATCTGCGATACGCCGATGCAAGACATCTAAGGCTTGGTTAAATGCCTGAATATTGTATAAGGCTTGATATTCTTTCTTGATAGACAAATCCACCCGAACCACTAGTGTTCTCGCATAATGATGGATAAGTGTGGATGTATATTTAAAAAGGCTTTGCTGATTCTTTAATTCACGTTGTTGAAAATCGATCAGTTGCTGTTGAACACAGCTCGATAATGACTGGATATAAGTCAAAATATGCCATACAGTCATTTCATCAAAATACTCAATAGATTCATAATCTGCCTGTGGCATTTGGCTCAGTGTGTAATCAACGGTCTTCACAACCTCAATGAATATCAGTACTGTATTGCAATAGGAAAAATCTGCATTGTAGATTGGCTTAAATGACTGAACTAATTTTTGAAGGTCTATCATCAGGTTTTGATGGTATGGATCATAACTACCCAAGCAAACCTCTTGAATGAAATGGTCTACTCCTGCTAATACTTCTGCTTCATGATAAAGCTGATCATATGGATTATTTTGAAATTGAACATTTTGGTACATTTAGGTTCTCACTGAAACATAAGGTTCATATATAAGTGAGTGATGTAAAATTTTACTGATCATGATTCTAAAGCAGGATGTTGTGGTCATCCTGCTTAGCTGAATATGCTTGAAGACTTTGGAACATACTATAGGGTTAGTTCTGCATGTTTTTAGTGATTTGATATTAATACGTTGCCTATAGCCCATTTGAGTATGGGCTATACTGTGCTAAGTAACTTACCATAGCCATTCACTAGATAAGCTATTGTTTATATTATCAATATAATACTTATAGTTAATTATATAAGATACCTGTTAAGTACTCTGAACTATTTCTTCAATAAAGTCATTTATCCACATGGTACTGATCATCGATAAATAGGAAGATGTATCGAAAATAACTTAGGCTAAAGTTACGCCGTAACCTTGTTTTTATTCTTAGAAATATTAAAGCGATCAACAGTAAGGCAGCTCTCAGGCAGTAAGCCAAAATCTTGTAGTTCTTTGAGGCTCGGTTGAATAGATTCAATAAAAAAATGAGTGCGCCTTTCGTCTTGCAAAATTTTTTGCTCAGATAGAAACGCACTGTTTTCATCTAAAATAATTTTGGTAAATTGATTCGATTTTTGTCTTGGAAATGGCATAAAAATACAAGCACACTGTTTTTGCTTCACATGGCGAGGAACAATACAAAATTGACTGAATTGTTCTTTTAAGCCTAAATACGTTAAAAATGGATAAAGCTGATTCTTCGCAATCAAGGTCATCATCGCACTTAAAGATGACAACAGACTATTGTTACTCCGTATAGTCTGTTCTGATGTCTCCAATGAATCATCTTCAGCAAATTTCAACAAAGTATTCAATTGCAATCGACCTGTCATTTTTTTCAAATCATGTAAATCTACAGAATCTCCACCTCTAGATAATGCCTGAGCTCTAGACAGATCATTGTAAATCTGTGCACACCATTGTTCTAAATGGCACTGAAGAAATCCTAATAAAGAAATTACCCCATTCAAATGTATCTTTGAATTTTTTTGTGGGAAAAACTCAATTAAATCTCTAAGCCATTGACTGCTATCATGATCATTTGGCATCTCAAGAAAAAGTGACAACAGATGTATTGTAAAACGATATTCAAAAAACTCATGTTCAGGTATTGAAGAATCTTCATTAATCATCTCAATCGTCAATCCCTTTACCGTAGCGATCAAGTCTGGCATCTGTGTGACAAGATTTACATAAATCTGATAAGCATCGTTAATCGTTAAAATCTCTATTAACGTAGCTTTTTTACTTTCGAATTTTTGCAGTAAACTTGCAATCAGCTCAACTTCAAAATGGTGTGGTTGAGGATATTGAATTATAAAGTATCTACCATAAGTTGCTTTTTCCTGCCAGATTTCATGTGATAAATTCAGTATATAAAATGGATTAGACACTCTTAAAATTTTACTGGAAAGCACACCATCAACTCGTGTTCTAATCACGCCTTGATTTTCTAGCGTTTTGATACACCTAAAAATTGCATCTTTAAACAGCCCTGTTTTGTGCTTTATTTTGTGGATTCCGCACTGATTGGTAATTCCAAATTGATTACTATTCCTAACCAATACCATGAGCACTAAAGCAGACTTAAAATCTAAGATCCCTGACAATGTTGATGAAGTATGTTGCAAATGATGCATATAAAAATCATTTAATCTGTTTTCAACGAGATGTTGAAAAAGCCCTATAAGAGGGAAATTATCTGCTCTTGCTGTTTGATGAAACCATTTATCCAATGATAGGTTTTTTATTCTTTTTGCATTCATACAACTTAAGAATAGATCGTAATCGATATAACTCTTTGTGTCAGAAGTTAGTCCATCTACTGCTTGGATTAAAATTTCATGATCTTCCAACTCAGCAATGCAGTCCTCAATTTTTTTTTCATTAATATGAAAAACCTTTGCCATATTTTTTATGGATGGAATGGCATCTCCCACTTTCAATTCAGCTATGAGTTTAAGCAATAGCCACCTTGCTTGATCACTTAAAGTGATCGGTGAATAGTCGTGTATCAGCAAAAATAATGCAATTTTAGATTCAGATGAATTCAATCCATTTCCTTATTTTATCCACAGCTATAGGCACTAAAAACGATTAAAAAGCAAAAGACACTACTATTAATATTCGCATTAATATTAATTTAATATTTTAGTTAACATTTATATAATACTAATTTAATATTAATCAAGTTAATAATTTTAAAAAGTTAAAAATATGGCAAGACCCTATGAACAACTTTCTATCTGGATTCAGAATGATCGTGAGCTTAAAGAAAAATTCATAAGAGACAATGCAGAAAAATGGACATTAAAATATCCTAACCAATTTTTCATCTCAGATGCGCAACAAAATAATCTAGGTCTATTTGGTGAAGTAACGACACTAAAATCAAAAGAAATTCTGACCGTTTCAAAACAAGTCTATGAGCTTATTCGTAAAAAATTTAGAGAGTTTAAGTACAAAAAAAATCACAAATCAAAGGGACATTTACAAGCAAGAATAAGTACAAATGCCAAATCAAAATTAGAACACATCAAAAGGAAGTTAGAACGTGGAAACACGTCTATAACGCTTGAGCATGTAATTAAAAATTTTGATGAAGACTCATTTAATCTAAAAATAGAGGTTGAAAACTTACAGGAGCGACTAAAACAAGCTCACAACCATGAAAAATTACTTAACAAAAAGTCAGAAGACAAGTTAAAAAGACAGCAAGCTGATAACGATCAAATTCAAGAATATTTATTTAGTCAGTGGGTTTCTACTGCACTAAAATTAAAAATTCTTGATCAACATATTTCCACTCAAGATGATATTGATCGTATCTATGAGTCTTTTGATAAAATTGAAAAAGAAGCAGCACAAGCTGAAATCATCACTGAACTAAAATCTAGACTTGAAGATAAAATTCTCAGCATCAAAGCGTCTTTAAAACCAGCCTCTGATGAAGTAATCCCACTTAATATAAGTACTATTCAAATCTCTCACGAAAATGCAATCATGCCCGTTAAACCTTCAGGTTATACAAAAGGTTTTTCAACTGCCTATGAGCACCCTGTCTCTGAGAATCCCCCTGAAGAACAGTCTGATACTAAATCCCCCACCATAAAAATGAATGCTAAACATTCACCTATACGTGAAAAACAACTTAATCCATTAAAAAGGAAATAGTAAAAATTAATTAGAGTATTATTTCTGACCGAATAGTAGGCTGGGTTCGGAGCTCATGGATAATGGTCTCAGCAATATATCCACCACTGTAAGGCATTTTATACTTTTTATACTTGGTTTTTTCCATCTCTTTAGAGGGATATTTTGACTTGAGTATTTGCGTCAAATCATTAAGTTCTTTCTTTAAATCTACTATTTTTTTAGAAGTTGAAGATGTTCTTGGTTTTCTGCGTATACCCCCTAGATCAGCTTTACCTTGCTTTTCTGACGACTGCCCCTGCTCCAGTTGCTTGAGCATTTCTTGTTTAAGCACGAGCTCCGACTCAAGCCATTCAACATCGTAAGCTTCAAAGGCTCTGATTAAATCATCAAGAATAAAATGAATCGCCTGATTCAGGGTCTCCCATTTACCATGACGTGCTACTTGCTCCCGTAAAATGCGATATATGATTTCACGTCTTCGGTACAAGTGCTTGTCGTAACGGGCTTTGACTGCGAGCGTTGCTCTTGCACTTATGAAAAGCTTAGGATTTTTAATAAATCCCAATCCACCAAGCAATTGTACATAGGCAATTAAAATATCTGAATATTGTCTTTGAAGTATTAGGGCAGGCAAGTTATTCACCTCAGTCCTTAACGCATTAATCCGCGTTAATAGTCCAGCTATTTGAAAAGGCTTAAAAGGAATAGTTTCTCCCATCATTTCTTGACGAAAAGCCACAAGCTCACTGACTGAAAAATCATTCTGCTGCATTCTTTTTATAATTTTTTCTTTTTTATCAATATATGTTTGATCCTCATTTGCTATTGACTCATCATCCAGTTCACACTGATAGTAGTAGCAAAAATTTAACCATATATCCTGCTCAAGCAGCTCTAAGCTTGATAATTTTTTATTATTCATAATTTATTAAAATACAGATAATTAGATAGCATAATACTACTATATTTTTAGATGTGCGTACTGCTCTACTTTTTAAATTCCATTAAATTTACTGTAAGCACATCAACCGAAATAATAGGAATTAATTCATGAATAGTGCTCTACAACTTTCCACATCCGACTACTTATTTATGCGCTACCGCAGCACAACAGTAAAACTAGATGACGTAGTCAAGGATTACTACCCTCATCTAAGTAAAGTAAAAATGTTAGAAAAAGCAAGAAATCAGGATTTCCCATTTTCTTGCTTCCGACTAGATAAAAGCCAAAAAGCTCCATACTTTGTTCATGTAAAAGATTTAGCCAATGTCCTAGATCAACAGTATAAATATGCCGCTCAAGATCATGTTACTCTTCACTAATGAGGGGTAACACTTCATCTAACTCTATTGTCTTTTTCCTTTTTTTCACTGATACATATCTTTCCAGACTCCCCCATGAATCATGTAGACTCACTTGCTGAATTTGAGGAATTGTAAAACCTTGCTCAGCAAGACGAGTACAACCCTCATGTCTTAAATCATGAAAACGCAAATCTTCGATTCCCAAAATTTTACAAGCATTTCTAAATTCACCACCAATCGTTTTAGGACTTAGAGGAATGAGCAAATCCTTATCATATCCTCGATTCAACATACGTTTTCGCGTACTCTTCACTTGTAAAAGTTCAATCATTTTTCGGCAAGGTTCTAATACATTAAATTCTTTATGATTACCCTTTGAACCATTCGGATTTTTTAAATCTCGTACTTTCCATACGTCATTATCCTCGTCGTAATCAGCCAATAACATTTCAGTAATTTCTGACTCACGACGACATGAAAATATTGCAAACCACACAATCAAATGCATGGGATAGCTGTAAACAGGTTTTTGCCATTTTCGATAAAAGTATTCTGTCAGTTTTTTTAACTCTGCCGTTGTAGGCAAGCGATCACGCTTACCACTTGAAGATATTTGTCGAGTCTTGCGCAATTGTGCCGTTGCTTTATCAAATCCTGCCAAATCAACATTTACATCCCACATGACTGAGGCATGAGACAATACGCCACGAATATGCAATAACTCATGTTGCAACGTGCTTGTCGCTATTGGCTTTAAATCCAGTTTTGCATAACCGCCCTTACGCAAAGCGACATGCTCCGAGATATCGGCTGGCTTTATTTTTGTGATAATATATTGCGCTATTGGAAATTTCTGAATTAGGCGAAGACAATAGGTTTTAGTACGACCATACTCATTGCCAACTTCATCAAGATATTTCTCTATGGCATTGGCTAAAGTGATATTCGTCACATCCGATCTGCCTAACAAAATATCTGGATTTTCTTCGATTTCCTCTTCACGCATTGCAAGCCACTTTTGAGCGAGTCGCATAGAACTAAACGTCTTACTTTCCTTGAAATTTGCAAACCCTTTACGGCTTATTCTAATTTCAGCTCGAAAGCGTATGGTTCCATCGGCTAATTTACGCTGTGAAATCGCTCCCATGATTTACGCCTTATTGTTTTCTTAAGGCTATAATGGCGCAATTTGGCGTAAATATCAAAAATAATAGTGCGAAATAAGGCGTAAAAAATCGAAATAGATCAAAATCAGCAACACTGTAAAGGTATGTTTTTTAATATGATTACTGAAAAAACCATTGATAACACTAAAGAACCTCGCATCAGTGTTGCACCGATGATGGATTGGACAACGCGTGACTATCGTTTTTTTGCCCGCCTGTTTAATCCAAACGTCATCCTCTATACAGAAATGGTCACCACTGGTGCAATCATCTACGGTGGGGCGAATCGTCATTTAGATTATAACAACGAAGAACATCCAATTATTTTACAACTCGGCGGCTCAAATCCGAAAGAATTAACAACCTGCACCAAAATGGCGCAAGACTGGGGCTATGACGAAGTCAATTTAAATGTCGGCTGCCCAAGTGACCGTGTACAAAATAATAAAATTGGCGCATGTCTCATGGCAGAGCCTGATTTAGTTGCGGAATGTATTGCAGAAATGCGTAATGCTGTCGATATTCCAGTGAATGTAAAACACCGAATTGGGATTGATGACATGCAATCCTATGAGGAAATGCTGCATTTTGTGGATACTGTTGCGAAAACAGGGTGTGATAATTTTATTGTCCATGCTCGTATTGCTTTGCTGCAAGGATTGTCACCTAAAGAAAATCGTGATGTTCCACCTTTACGTTATGAAGATGTTTATCGCTTAAAACAGGATCGTCCAAATTTACTGATCGAAATTAACGGTGGAATTAAAACCTTTGCAGAAACACAAGAGCATTTAAAACATGTTGATGGTGTGATGATTGGTCGTGAGGCATATCACAACCCATACCTTTTAGCTGAACTTGGGCAATTGTGGAATCTGGACATGCCAGATCGTTTTGAAATTATCGATCAAATGCTGCCATACATTGCCAAACGTATGGAAGAAGGTGCGCCACTGTCGATTATTACCCGTCATATTTTAGGTTTATTCCAAAATCTTCCAGGTGCACGTAAATGGCGTCAGGCTTTAAGTGGTGGTAATGCTAAAACTTTTACTGATGTTGAAGTTGCCATTGTGAATATTAAAGAAGCAATGAAGCGTACTGAAGATTATATTAAAGAGCAGTCTATTACCCAATAAATATAAAGTTTAAGAATATTAATACGCTGTCAACGATCAATTAAATTGTTGACAGCCTTTGACCAAACGACGATTTTTTATATTGGTAGAACAGTAACTATGCTCTTTTTGAATAAAATAATGCCGAGTTATAAATTTCCCTGCAATATCTTTGGATAATTCAGAATTATTTTTAAAATAAACACTGATGATGCACGCTTTCAAGTCCTTACTAGGATAAACCTTTACATTTTCAATGAATTTACCTTGTTTCTGGATAGGTAAATCTAACTCTAAAAAATGATTCACATTTTGAAAATCTTGAGACTTTGCAATGGATTGAATATTTTCAAAATTACATGCTTTTCTGACATCATGATTAAACTTGCTCATTGACCAATCAAATAAAATACTCAAATCAAAAGCTCTATTATTCCCTTCAGAAACTTGTTTAACTAGGTTGAAATGCTGATATGTTGAATAACCTCCATACAATATACCCATTAAAAGCAAAAAAATTACAGCAGAAACTTTAAAATCAAATTCTTGATGATTATTTTCTGTGATATTTCCCATCATATACCCATAATTATTTTAACGAAACTAACCGAATTTGCTTAATGAACGCCAATATTTATCTTTGAAAATTGACACCTCAATTTCAAAATGATGTTTATATTTATTCACAATTTGATCAGCGACCTTAGATGGTTTTCTAAAATCCTTACAGACAAAAAACATTGTTCGAATCCCATCACCTGTTTCACGCCCAATATTTAAATAGCCATCCACATCTTTTAACTCATCCAACATATCTTGCTCAATCGTATCAAGCAAAGCATAGTCATCACTTGAAGGCATGCCATTCGTATTTTGACCATCATACGAAATTTCTATAATCATCATCCACGGATGTGAAGCTTTTTGATCCCAATCAAGTAAGGTACGATTGAGTGTAGCAACCAAAGGTAATCCCTCGTCAGTCTCTCCTTCCAGTCCTACATATTCATCATCATCTGAATTGGCATGAATCACTTTATCCAACCGTGAAATTTCACTATTTTTCAAGATCACAATATTTTTTAAACGTTCAATCGGGATAAGTTCTTTTTCTGCATCTTGCGGGGCAATGATTGATACGCTGTCTAACTTGGTAATCGAATCATATTCACCTAAGTAATTATCAAGGAAAATATAAACAGCTTGTAAGAACTCACTTTTTTGTTCTTCATTATATTGATCATGTGCAACGACTAAATCAAATTCATCAGGCATATCAGCATGATCTTTCAAGTAAAAAGATAAAGATTCCTTACTAAACTCTTGATCATGCATGCAAATACTTACGTTATTGATATCCGTTTCGGGTTTTAATGCCGTAAAACGCCACCCTTCAATTTCAGGTGCAACAGCAACCAATTCTTCAACAAAAACAATATTAGGAACAATACCATCTGGCGTTAAAATAAGTTCCGCAGTCTCTGTATCAAACATGCCAGTTAAGAAAAAAATACCCTTATGAACTTTCTCTAATTCTGGAGAAAGTTTATCGAAAAATTCCCTTTCAATAGTCTCTCGATTCATTCCATTGATAATACGATGAAAATCCTTTTGATTTTGCTGAAACCATTGCCAAAACTCAGCATGAATATTCGTTTGTGGCTGTGTCAGTTTTTCTTCTTTTCCACCAAATAGTTTCTTAAAAAAACTCATGTACTTTTCTCTTTATTGTATTGGTCTAAGCCCAATTTAAGTGAATTTTTGAATGATTTAAAGTACAAAAACGATCAATTGTAAAAGTAAAGCGAAACTACTGTCTCGCTCTTTTTTGATCTAACTTTTTCAACACTTCAGCCGCAGCCACCATCGCAAAGCTCGATGTCACCACAACTGCCGAACCATAGCCACCACAACGCAAACCTGCGCTTGGGCACACATCTGCACTCGAAAACGGATTATCAATCGAATATACACAGGTGATGCCAAACTTATCTTTCGGCTTTTTACAAATGCCCATACCACGAAGTTGAGTGCGCAATTTTGCTAACATTGGGTCTTGTTCAGTTTTCGATAAATCTGCAACACGTATTTTGAGTGGATCGAGCTTTCCACCTGCACCGCCTGAAACGATTAACGGAATTTTATTAAATCGACAATGAAGCATTAACGCCAATTTGGCTTTGACATCATCAATACAATCCAAAATTAAATCAGGTGCTTCAGCTAATAGCTCTTTAATATTTTCAGCACTTAAATAATCATCAATCAAATTGATTTTGATTCTTGGGTTGATTGAACGACAACGCTCTGCCATTACTTCAATTTTTTCAAGACCGAGTGTAGCGGTCATCGCAGGTAATTGACGGTTGATATTTGAGGCAGCAATCGAATCCATATCGACCAAAGTCAGTTCACCTACACCTGTACGTGCCAATGCTTCTACTGCCCATGAACCCACGCCACCAATTCCAATCACCATCACATGGCTTTTTTCATAATGGTTAAAAGCATCTTCACCATAAATTTTGGCAACGCCTGCAAAACGGCGATCATATTCATCATCCTGGGGGAGATCGATATGAGGCTGTTGGGTATGGAGAAGTTCGGTCATGGCTCTTATATCTAAAATCTAAAAATTCAAAGGCATTTTAACAAATTCACAGCCTGAATCGAAAAAAATCCACTCACCACCTTTTAGGCAGTTGAATCGCATCGGCTAAATTCTGATTTAACACATAGTTTTTTCTTTCATCGATATTTTTTTCATTTGAATCAGACACTTTAGAAATCCAACTTTGATAATGATATTTCACATTCCATGTTCTAGGTTTCACATAGGCAATTTCCGTAGCCAATGCATATTCATCATGGCACTGCTCACCTGCTTTTTTATAATCCTCCTCAGAAAAACAAGCTCGAATCATTCGATACATAGACAAAGGAATATTCTGAAAAATTTGTTGATATTTACCATTTGGAAGAAGTTGAACAAAATCGGCGACTTCTTCATGCATTCCACCACCCGAATACGATTCATTCCAACGCTGTACTAGAGCAACTGCATAATCATGCTCATTTACGGGAAATAATTTTGGAAATATTGTCAACGGACTCGGTTCATCACTCATTTCAGACCAACGGGGTTGTTGTGTTTTTGCTTGATAAGCTGAGAAATCCCACTGCTTTTGAATTTTCAATGTATTGTCGATATTGCCAGAGAATTGGTAGAGCTTAAGCTGATCGATCAAATAAAAATTTTGTTGCGCTTTATACCACTGCCAATTTGTTGTTTCTAGGCAGTCATTCGCTAGCAGTTTACAGAGTTGGGACATTTGTTCTGTAGACATTTTCTGCTTTTTCAACTGAATTTCCACAGGCTTTGCAAAAGCCATATTTGTTGTCATACAGCAAAAAAAGATTAAGGATAATGTTTTCATTATTTCTCCAACCATGATCATGTAAATACTATGGCTGAATTAAAACAATAAAAAAAGCCCTGCATGATGCGCAGGGCTTGGAGAACTGAATATTCTAGGCTGCAATCCAATGACGAAGCATGTCATGCATATATTCCTACTCTTAAAATATTCCACTTTATTCAAAGTATCAATACGACTTAAGCTTTCGTAACGTACTAAATGTACCATCCGTTCGTTTAATCCTCACATTGTGCGTTCGGAGTGAATAAATTTCACCCAAAAGTACAGTGATTGAAGCAACTCGAGTCAAATGAGTTTAAAGATATATTGCTTTTACCTATTTACAAACGATAAAAGCAAAGAATACATTCCCTATGCAATATCTCTCTTCAATTATAAATGCAGTGCCGAATAAGAATTTTTCCATAAAATTTCTGCCAATAATGACTGTTCCATTGCCAACTTTTCAGCCAAACCCTTTAGCACATAAGGTAAGTTTACGGGCGTATTACGAGTACGATGCTCATGCGAGGTCTGACAACACAGCGGTGTCATATCTGGACAATCTGTTTCTAAAACGAGATGTTCTGCTCCGACTTCCTGCACAACTGCAATCAGTTTTTTTGCATTGGAATTGGTAATTTGCCCAGTAACACCAATTTTAAAACCCAGTTTAATAAATGCTTTCGCTTCTTCAATCCCCCCACTAAAAGCATGAGCAATACCACCATTTTTAAATTTCTGCTGTTTTAGAATGGAAAGCGTATCTGCGTGAGCTTTACGAATATGAAGTAAAATAGGTTTGTTAAATTGATGTGCCAATTCAATTTGTGCAGCAAAAAAATCTTTTTGTTTTTGCAAAATTTCAGCTTTTTTATGCTGTTTCAGAAAAGTATCTAAACCGATTTCACCAACAGCAACACAGTCTTGTATTTTGAGAATCTGTTCTAAATCATCCAAATGTTTAAGCTGATGCTGCTCGATATAAAAGGGATGTAAACCAGGCGCTAAATAACTTTTAGGTGCATTTTGTAATTGATTTAAAAATTGATGAGTACGAATTAAATCCGTAAAACGATCATGTAAAAAGCCAATTAAAACTAAGCCTTCCACACCTACTAACTTTGCCTGATACGCCAATTTCTCCCGATCCTCGTCAAAATCGGGAACATCAAAATGCGTATGCGTATCAAATAAAGAAAGAGCCATATAATTACTTATTGGTCGCTTGAGCTATAGAAATACTCGGCTGATCGACCTGCATATTTGCTGGAAAATATTGTGGTTTTAAAACGCCTTTTAATTGAGAGTAAGGAATCGTTAAGCGAGGTAATCCAACTACATATGGTCCGATTTCATATTCACCATATTGTAAAATCAAACCTTGCTTACCCAAATAGAAATTTTTGGACAATGTGAATTTCCATGCTTGCTCATATTCAGCAACATTATCAGCAAGTTTCGAATCGATCACCCAAACTTTAAAAGCATCATGTGCCAATAGATTTAACTTGGCTTTTTGATTACTTTCGATAATTTGATCTAAAGTAACTTGTTTCTTGGCTTTAAGATCAAAGTTAAAATAAGTCTGCGCTGATGAACCGTGGGCTCCACCCAAATAGCTACTGGTATTTAAAACAACAGTTGCCAATGGTAGGTCAGAGTTTAAAATTTTAGGGCTTAATGTCACATTTATTTGACTACTTGCACCTAAATTTTGCAATTCTTTATGTAATGCTAAAAAGGATGTTACATAAGGTTGTACTTGCTCTTGTAATTTCTGTGTTGCTGTTTGAGTTACTGTCGCGCTCGCTGCCAACTGCTCAGTGGTTTGGTGTTTATCAATTTCTTTTTTAGCTTTGTTTAATTCAGTAATTTCTAAAATATGCTCTAAATTATCTAAAATCGCTTGATCAATAATTTCATCCACAAAAGGTTGGTTGCTTTGCAATCGGTCAATGGAAAATTCAGGGCAACTATTACCACGGCATTCTGGTAAATTTACCTTGAGTTTTTCCGTACTGCCTTGTAAAAGCAATGGTGTATCAGGCACTTGTGATACAGCACTTTCATCTACAGGTTTTTCAGTATTTTTAGGATTGGGCTTATGACACGCAGTTAGCCCTAGGCTGATCATCAATATTGACAGTGCTAAAGTACTTTGGGTTTTCAACATCCTACAAACCTTTACCAAATAATTAAATATGTCTATTCAACAGACTATTCTTATCATTACATATGCTCAATCAAAATTTGTATTTAAATTGAAGTATTATTGAAAGTGATTTACGCATTCAGTAAAACACTAGAACATATTTTGATAAACGTCTGCTTTTAAAATCTGCTGCGTTTGTTGTTTGGTCAAATAAATGTCCAATTGTGTTCCATCTTCAATAATTTCACTTGCTCGGTAATATAGCCCCACACCTTCACCATCAAAAAACCAATCTGCTTGTCCCCAAAACAATTTCTCTGGTGCGCGTTTTTTTACATCACTATCTTGTTTATCTAACCACTCTGAATACTCTTTTTGTACCCAAGTATTCAATAGATTCTGCTGCTTAGGATCAATTACATCTAAAATACTTAAGCCTTTTTGGAGTTTCCTATCTGCAACAAAGAAGTACTGTCGCTCTTTAATACTGACATCTGCTTGTAAGGTATTAATTGAAACTTGAAGCAAAACATACTGATTTCGTTGAGATGCCATGCGAGTTTGCATATGCAATTCATAGGCTTTATTTTTAGCAAACTCTGCTTGCCAAAGATCTGACTTTTTCACAAAAGCATTAACCGCCTGCTGCAATGTCATATTTTGTTTTAAATCAATCTGTGCTTGAATCACATGGGCTTGCTTATTTGAAATCCACTGGTTTAACCAAGCATCTTGCGTTTTGATGGTTTGAATATCAATTTCGATACAGTTTTTCTTTTCACAAAATGGCAAAGCATAATCTGCTTTCACTTCTTGAATATTCAGATACGGTAAGACTTCAGCCGTTTGTTGTTGCGTAGGTTTGGAATTTATTTGTTCTGAAGTCTGATCTTTTTTCGAATCACACGCCACCAGAAACAGCATACTTAAGCAAAGCACGGATGTTATTTTTTTTGTTAATTGCATGACCTAAGCCCCTTACTCCAAAAGCATACTATTCTGATACAAAAACAGCTTCACAAGGAAGCTGTTTTTACATTTTTAAATACCTTACTCAATCTTAGTGTTCTCGTGTGGCACGGAAGTTAATATCTGGATAACGTTCTTGCATTAACTGTAAATTTACACGGCTTGGTGCAAGATAAGTCAAATGACCACCACCATCGACAGACAGCTGATCATGTACTTTTTTCTTAAATTCGTTGAATTTTTTCTCGTCATCACATGACACCCAACGTACTGTATTAATGTTTACTGGCTCGTAAACACAATCTACTTTGTATTCCTCTTTCAAACGATATGCGACTACATCGAACTGAAGTACACCGACTGCACCAACTATCAAGTCATTGTTGATCTGTGGCATGAAGACCTGTGTTGCACCTTCTTCTGAAAGTTCTTTTAAGCCTTTTTGTAGCTGTTTAGATTTCAAAGGATCTTTCAGACGCACACGACGGAACATTTCAGGTGCGAAATGCGGAATACCAGTGAAATGTAAATTTTCACCTGATGTAAAGGTATCGCCAATCTGAATGGTACCGTGGTTGTGTAAACCAATGATATCACCCGGCCATGCTTCTTCAAGCTGCTCACGCTCACCCGCAAGGAAGGTCAAAGCATCACTAATACGCACTTCTTTACCTGTGCGGACATGATTCATTTTCATGCCTTTTTCATATTTACCTGAGCAAATACGCATGAATGCAATACGGTCACGATGTTTCGGATCCATATTGGCTTGAATTTTAAAGACAAATCCACTGAATCCTTCTTCCGTAGACTCCACAGCACGTTCATGTGTCGGATGTGCTTTCGGTTCAGGTGACCATTCAATAAATGCATCCAGTACGTGGTCAACTGCAAAGTTACCCAGTGCTGTACCAAACAACACAGGTGTTTGTTTGCCTTGTAAGAATAAATCACGGTCTAGTGGTTCATTTGCCATTTGTACCAATTCAAGTGATTCTTCAAATGAAGCAAATGCAAGATCACCAACCTTTTCACGCAAGTCTGGATAATCATAACCATCACGAATTTCAATCTCTGTAATGGTTGAACCAAAACCAGCTTTATAAACGTGGAATTTATTTTCAAATAGGTTATACACGCCTGCAAAATCACGTCCTGTACCCATAGGCCAAGTCAGTGGCACACAGCGAATTTTCAGAACATTTTCAATTTCATCAAGTAGTTCCAATGGTTCACGAATTTCACGATCCATTTTGTTGACGAATGAAATGATTGGCGTGTCGCGCATACGACAGACTTCCATCAACTTGATGGTTCGATCTTCGACACCTTTTGCACCATCGATCACCATCAACGCAGAATCTACTGCGGTTAGGGTCCGGTAGGTATCTTCCGAAAAGTCTTCATGTCCCGGAGTGTCGAGTAAGTTAATCACGTGCTTTTTAAACGGGAACTGCATAACCGATGTGGTGATGGAAATTCCACGTTCTTTTTCCATTTCCATCCAGTCGGAAGTTGCTGCACGGTCAGATTTACGGCTTTTCACCATCCCAGCGACCTGAATAGCTTTACCCCATAACAGCAATTTTTCTGTCATGGTGGTTTTACCAGCATCGGGGTGGGAGATAATAGCAAAAGTCCTACGAGCCTTTACTTGCCTAACTAATTCATCTTTAAACATGAGAAAAATCTACAATATGTACGCAGTTATGTACACATTTCTAAATATGTACTTAAACTGAAAAAGTGGGAATTCAAAATTGGCGTAATTGTAGCAGATTTAGAGATTTTATTTAGTGATTGTTGATATGTCTTAATTTATCCACAATTCAAATTAGTTTTTTAACCTATAGCATTGCTTCGGAATTTTCGGCATATCAGTAATCGCACCTAAATTAAATCTGTTCCGATTGTAGATTTAAGATATTTTTGGGAATGTGCTCTGGGTTAACCCAAAACTTGTATCAGCTCTATCTAAGTATAGTAGTCATGTCTTAGCAAAATATGACGTAGATTTACTGTCTAGTTGGGCTGTTTGATCACTTTACCCAATTAAAGCTTCCGTTGATATCAGCACACATCACTACGACATGTGGCGAATATTGAACAGTCTTTTTTTTCCAGTCAAATCACAATTACATGCTTGGCAACGGACAACTCCATTATAATCTGTAGTACCTTTAACCCAATTACTCATTATGTATTTTTTAACCTGTTGGCGGGAAATTATGTTTTCTTATCTCCACCAAACCAAAAGAATCAACCCATTCAACAGGATTTGGCGCATAGACATAAGCATTACGTCCACCAAAAATGTAAAAGTATCCCTCATGTAAATACATTCATCATTTATTTAAAAAAAATCACATATCACCTGCCGCTAATAAATCATGATGTTTTTTGCAATAAATTTCATTATACCAAGTATAATGCATATCATTATTTACTCTAATGAAAACCCATTCAGGTAAATTTTTTAATGAAATGGAATTTATTTTATTATCTAAAAATACAAACCTACTATCTTTTTCTGGCCATTCAGGAGTTTCATTGAAAGTTCTTATAGAGTTACCTATATTTAATTCCTTTACTATGATTTATTCTAAACAGTTACAAATATGTATTTCTACATTTGTAATTTTCATGTTTTTCTCATCTTATTTTATTTAAAATATTTTTAACGACTGCCATTTCAAAAAAATTGTATCGCACGATGAGTTGTAGTGGTTAATTTAAGGCAGTACTTTTTACTATTACATTTTTATGCAATTACATCTCAATACCTATAATTGTACTCATAGACCTCAATGATCCCGTCAAGACCAAATTAGTTTTATTAATAATATAATAGAAACTTAAATTTTCTTTTCCCTTATAAGGTAAAAAGCCTTTTGCTTCTAATTTTTTCTTTAAATTTTCAACATCTTTATACAAATCCTTTTCACTTGATTCCCATTTTTTTTGTTCACAATTACTATCTAACCATACCAAATAGGGGTCACTATTTCTTTTTTTTTCATGAAAGGTTACATAAAATCTAAATTTTGTCTCAAGATATTCACACAAAAAACTGTATGTTATATAACCATTATATTCTTTACTGCTCAATTGGTCAGTATCCAAGGCTTTTAATACCTGATTTTTAAAATTAAATTCATCAGCAGAATCAATAAAAAAATTGTTTAAAAAAATTCCACTATTAAATGCTAAATTATTCATTATATATCCATAACTAAACCAGTATTAACAACATTTTTTCTATCAGCTTCTTCTAATACATATTGAGTTCCACCACCACCACCATATTGTTTATTCATTACCGCATTACCTTTTGCCATACATGTATCCTTTGCCACTACAAATTTTAGGAGTTTTGAACGCATTGGGTAAGCACCTTCAGTATTTCCAGCATGCCTTGTCTGTAATGCATCATTAAACGTTTGGGCATTTCCACTTTTCTTATGTTTTAAAAGCTCTTTTCCATCAACAAAATATGTACCAGGGTTCTTTGTCACTTGTGCATTTGGACCATTAGGATATAAGGTATATATCACTGTCCCTTTTTTAACAACTACATTTTGATAGTTATCAACACCTGGATAATCTTTATTTGTACCTCCTTGCCATTTTGTTGCATATGCAGACGGATTTTTTCCATCACAAGGACTTCTTGGGCAAGGTTGTTTTGTTGCAATCCCATTATTTCTTCTTTTCCCACCACCACTCTTAGAACCTTTTCCTCCAGCCAATCCTCTCGGGTCAACCCATTCAACAGGATTTGGCGCATAAGTATAAACATTATGCCCACCTAAAAGACCAATTGGGTCTTTAGAAATAAAACGCCCTACATAAGGTGAATAATATCGATGGCGGTTGTAATGAAACCTTATTAATTTATTCTTTAGATTCAGATTAAATAATTTTATAAATTAGTCGAACCTCATTTCAAAGTCCTCCTTATATCTTAGAAATTTTAGCTATAAATAATATCAATTTATTTACAGTCAATTATTAAATGATTATACTTTAATTGATAACACTACCCCATAGCAGGTGGTGAAGGATATAACTTAATATAAACTCCTTTATCTAAAAACTCATAAACTTCATCATCAAATTTAATAAGTTTAATTTTATTAGTAAGGAAAATATTTTTCAAATGCTCTGCTTTCTCTCTTAAAAAATTAATATCACTAATCCAGTCAATACCACCATTTTTTCACAATAAATCAAATAAGGCTCCCCATATATTTCATAATTAAAAAAAATTATAGAATATTTAAAATTAACACTTAAGAAATCACAATAAAAACTATAAGTTGTGTAGCCATTATTGTTTTTAATAAAAAAATCGCTTTCAGCAACAACTAATTTAATATCATTAAGAAATTTTTTTTCATCTATTGTATTAATAAATGAACCATTAATTAAAAAAGCATTATTAAAACTTAATTTATACATTTAAATTTCCATTATTAACCCGGCATTTCTGACATTTTTTTGATCATATGCCCACCTAAAAGACCAATTGGGTCTTTGGAAATAAATTACCCCACATAAGAGAAATAATGATGTTAGAAGCTAGAATAAAGTTATTTTTCTCATAAGAATTATATTTTTATATTATGAATCTTCATTGTAATTGAATAATCCTGTCTAATTGCATTTAATTCCACGCCCCCACTCAAATTTAAAAAATGATTTCCACTCTTGTTTTTTGGGCTTTATATTTACTTCTTTTTCAACCAAACTGCTCAACTCTACAAGTTGCTTTTTTAAACAAGTATCATCATAACAACCCTCACCAAATGTTAAGAAAAAATATCTAACAAAATCACCATCCTTAAATATAATATTTAAGCTAAAATTACATTCAAAAAAGACAACTTCAAATCCATACGTATCAAAACCATTCACTTTAAAATGTTTTTTCAAAAAAGTATTATTTGAAATAAATTTTTCATTATCAAAAAAAAACTCGCTCTTATTAACAAATAGATTTCCTGTTGATTTGTTTAGCTCTAAATTCATTTACCATTCCAAATTTTAAAACTTAGCTATTGATTGTAAAGATACTTTACGTTTAATAATTATAACTATTTACCCAGCTCCTCCTGAAAATCCTCTGAAATTAATTAATTTATCAAGATTCTGAATTTAGACATATTATTTCCACCTGAAATTCCAACTAGGAATTTTAAAATAAAACTCCATACGTAATATCATATGGGAAATAATATCTATTGTAACGAAGCCCTATCTCCTCATTGCTCCCTTAGAAAGGAGTTTTTTAATATTATTTAACCACCTCTAAATGTATGATTGTTATATTTTTCAAACTAACACCTATACCAATATTAAAAATTACATATAAGTAGCCAAAAATAAATCATGATATTTATCACAATATATTTCATTACACCAAGTATAATACATATCATTGTTAATGCTTACAAAGACCCATGATGATATATCATACAATGAATCTAATATAAGTCTCTTATTAAAAAAACAAATCTACTATCTTTTCTGGCCAATGAGGTGTTCCATTGATTGATCTAATAGTATCTCCCTTTTCTACCTCTTTCTATATAATGCTTTTTTAAGCAAGCACAGATATATATTTTTTCTATATCCACTTTTATTTATAACCCACAACTAGCATCATATTGAAAAATAAATATTTAAAAATTAATCACCACATCCAAAAAGTAAAGGCGAATAATCTTTTAGAACTTTATGCAATTTAAATAAATTGACTATTTCAGATATTCTGTTCGACCAGCAGTAAGTAAATCGTGGTGAATATTGCAATATAATTCATTATGCCATCCATAATGTTTATCTGAATTTATGTTTTGTTTAACATTTAAAGGAAGAAAATTTAAATTAATACTAATTTTATTCTTTAATAATACGAATTTACTATCCTCTTTAGGCCACCCAGCATTTTGATCACTTTCTATAATTTCATTACCCACTTTGAGTTCTTTTTCGATCACCTGAATCAGACAATCGCAGATTAGAACATTCGTCAATTCAATTTTCATATATTTCTAACACCTCTCTTACTTAATTGTGATAATTCACTTTCAGAAATAAAAAATTGCGTTCCCCCACCTGAATACGTATGAGGATCTTTACCTAACACATTTCCATCCTTATCCTTATCCTTAAATGTAAAATTAGGATTGGCTTGAGCTTTTCCTTTAGCAACACAAATATCATTTTGAACAACGTACTTTGTTACTCTATATCTCATATCACGCATTTTACCTAAATCTTTATCCCATCCAGGTGTTACTTGAACTAAATCATGGAATTTTTGAGCACTACCTTTAGCTTGGTTGACTGTAGCGATTGTCACTGCATAACCTGGTGCTCCACCAGGGTATAATGAATATAAAATAGTTCCTTTTTTCAAAACTACATTTTTATATGAGTCAACGCCTTCATATGGATTTGAACCTTGCCATCCTCTTGCTTCAGCAGCTGGGTTTTTGCACTCACAAGGATTGCCTGGACAAGGTTTCTTCTTAGACGAACCTCCCCCCCTCCTTTCCACTACTTCCTTTAGAACCTTTCCCTCTTGCCAACCCTCTCGAATCGACCCAATCAATAGGATTCGGAGCATAAGCATATACATTGTACCCACCTAAAAGTCCAATTGGGTCTTTGGAAATAAAGCGACCTACATAAGGCGAGTAATAACGATGTCTGTTGTAATGTAATCCAGTTTCTTCATCAAAATATTGACCTTGGAATCGAATATTATTTGAAATGATTTCACTATTTTCAAAGAAATTCGACTTAGCTATTTCAGGTTTACATTCACCCCAAACTTTATATTGCGCCTTCCAAATGATTTGACCGCTTAGATCACTCATCTCTTGTGGAGTCCCCAAATGGTCACAGTGATAGAACCAGATATCATCAAACCCTTGACTACTCAGAGTCTTCTTCCAAAGTAGATCACGAGTAAAACTGTATTTATCATCCCAAACTGGTGTTGTATGCACCTGTATAGGCATTTGATAAACGGCTTGAATTAAGGGAATAAAACTCTAATAATAATTAAAATTCAACATAACGTAATAATCTCTATGTGTTATAGAAACCACTATTTCTCCCCATTCATAAATAAAAACGTCCCTTGATTTTAACTTTTTATCAGGTTTCTTATCTAAAAAGTTTGAGATTTTATTGGTTAAAAAAACTCTATCTTTCTTCTGATCTTGTTCAGTTGCATCCCATCCGTTGGTAACACAACAACCTTCACCTAGCATAAAATATTTTGAATATAACTCACCAGCTTTATAAACAAACTCTGGGCCAAAAATTACCCCTGCAAAACAAACATCATAACCGCCATATTTTTTAAATCCATTTACTTCTAAAACCTTATCTCGAGATGAATGATCAAGGTGCTCTATACTATTCAAATAATTTTTTTCAGTATCAATTTTAAAAATAAAGTTGTTTAAAAACAAATCACCACTTTTCAAATTTATAGTTAAATCATTCATAATAACTCTCTATTTAATATCAAAAACTTTGCCTGTAGCTTTTAGATTTTTCTTATCTATTCCCATGACATAATATTATTTTCCACCTCCACTCCCAAATTGAGGATTAGCCTTAGCTTCTCCAAAAGCCATACAAGTATCTTCTGTTACTACAAATTTATGTAATGTTGTCCGCATATCTCTGGCATATTTACCAGTACTGTTTCCTGTATGTCCTATTTGCAATGCATCATTATAAGTTCTAGCACCTTTACCGTGTGTAGAACTTAATTGTTTGTCATCTACAAAATATGAAGGAGTATTCGGTCCATGTGGGTGAAGTGTATATAAAACTGTTCCTTTCTTTACTACTACATTTTTATAAGAATCTTTGCCAATATACATATCATCACTAGGGCGCCCTTGCCATGACCTACCTGATACAGCCGGATTTCGCCCCTCACAAGGATTACCTAGACAAGGTTTCTTCTTAGACGAACCTCCCTTTTCCACTACTTCCTTTAGAACCTTTCCCTCTTGCCAATCCTCGTGGATCAACCCACTCCAAGGGATTCGACGCATAAACATTATGCTCACCTAAAAGTCCAATTGGATCTTTAGAAATAAAACGACCCACATAATTATAATGAAGCCCTGTCTCCACATCAAAGTACTGTCCTTGAAAACGGATGTTATTGTTTATAGTTACTGAATTTTAGAAGAAATTTGATTTATTTTTTCAATTTTAACACTTCGAGCAGAGAATACTTTGAAATTATTAAACTAAGCACGTTTATGTAAAATTGCAATAAAGAGAGTTTCGAAAATACTAAGCTGAATAGGACTAATTTTTAAGCATTAAAAGTTCTATTTTAGAAATTCCTAATAGATTAATTCAAATTTAAAAAATCATCAATGATGCAGAATAATTGAGTACTATTAAACATAAGAACTAGAGTAGTAAATTTAGTTTGGTAACTAAATGATGGCTCTGGTTCTTGTATTTTTCAAGTCACTTCTTATCCACGATTCAGGTTATTTATATTGAATGACTATAGAATGATACAAATCCTTAGTCATAGATAAAATAATTCTACCCCACTCTAATTCTATTAAATATTCATTAATTCCATTAAATTTAATCACTTTAGCAAAAAAATAATTTTTAAATAAAATACTCAATTCTTCCAACTCTTGTAAAACATCTTGTTCTGTCGTATCCCACTTTTTTTCTACTATTATGGAATTTAACTTCACCAAATATAATAATGACAAAAATTTATTGGAATCAAACTCACCCATCAAAGCAAAATCAGTTTCTAAAAAATTTACATCAATTCTAAAATTTATATTATCTTCATTTTTTTGATTTAAAAATAAATCAATGCCTTTAATTTTTTCAAAAAAATTACTAAAACTAATTTTTTTTTCCAGAAAAATTTTATCTTCTAAAATTACTAAACCAGTTTCTTTTTTAATTAAAAGTTTATACATTTCACTTCCTACTTTTTTACTTTAGATCAATTATATTGCCAACAGCTGTTAATTTATGCCTATCTTGTAAACTAACAAAATATTGTGTTCCACCACCCTTTCCAAAATCTGGATTCGCTTTTGCTATTCCTTTCGCCACACAAATATCCTCTTTAACTCTAAATGTGGTAACTTTCGTTCTCATTCCCCAAACATTAGGATAATTTTTTTCATTATTATCTGTATGTAAAACTTGTAACGAATCATTGTATGATCTAGCACCCTTACCATTTTCTTTATATAGTTGTTTTGTATCAACAAAATATCCCGGGGTATTAGTGCCATGAGGTGCTAATGTATGAATAATTGCCCCTTTTTTTAATACAATATTTGTATAGCTATCGACTCCTTCATATGGAGGTTTACCTTGAAATTCTGTAGCAGCTAATGTTGGATTAACACCATCACAAGGAGATTTAGGACAAGGTTGTTTTTTTTGCATTGTTCCCATCTGGGTATTTGACTTGCCTTTTCCACCAGCTAAGCCTCTCGGATCAACCCAATCAATAGGATTTGGCGCATAGGCATAAACATTATGCCCACCTAAAAGCCCAATCGGGTCTTTAGAAATAAAACGTCCTACATAAGGGGAATAATAACGATGGCGGTTATAGTGAAGTCCTGTTTCTTCATCAAAATATTGACCTTGGAAACGAATGTTATTTGAAATAATTTCACTATTTTCAAAGAAGTTTGATTTCACTTTCTCTGCTTTACATTCACCCCAAGCTTTATATTGTGCCTTCCAAATGATCTGACCACTTAGATCACTCAGCTCTTGTGGTGTACCTAGATGATCACAGTGATAGAACCAAATGTCATCAAAACCTTGACCACTCTGAGTCTTTTTCCAAAGTGGATCTCGATTAAAACTGTATTTATCATCCCAAACGGGTGTGGTATGAGTCTGTATAGGTGCTTGATAAACGGCTTGAATTAAAGGAATAAAACTGTCTTTTTCATAAATATAATGCTTGGTATATAGCTCATTGGATTCATAAGCCAAAGTATCTCCATCCCAACCATAAATAAAATCTCGTTCCTGACCTGTACGATGATGCTTACTTCTTTTTGCTAAACGTCGACCCATCGCATCATAACGATATTCAGCTGTATATTCGCTATTACGACTACGTACCAAACGACCTAAAACATCCCAAGATAAATTCAAATCACCTTGTGTTGATTTTTGAGTCGTCAGCTGACCATAAGCATCATATTGATATTGTTGATCTAAATACTGGCGAACAACATTATTGACCAATTTTAAATAACCATGCTGATTTCCATCAGCTGCACGTTCATGAATGTGATTTTGCTGGTCAATATCTCGATCAATTAAGTTACTTGCTGGATCAAAACTAAATTTTTCTTTACCCAGTTTTGATGTCGCTTCAAACAGACGCCCAAGTGGATCATATTTATAATAAATGTCACCACGACGACTGTCCTGAATATGTGCAAGCTGACCCGATTTATCATAACGATAAACACGAGATAATAAGCTAGCTGTATCTTGAACAGCATTTTGCTCTAGTTGTAATTGCTCATACGCATAGCCATTTTCATGACCTTTGACGATCTGTTGCTGACTTAAGCGACCTTGTTCATCGTACTGTTCAAATTGACTTAAGCCATTTGCGTAATGTCTGGCAGTCTCACGGTGTAAATCATCTCTTTCAAAACTAACAATATCATGACCATTTAAAATTAAGCTATGCACATGACCTGTACCATACGTTAGCCAATCAAGATTTTGTCCATCTGGACGTATGGTTTTAATGCGATCATTTATTTCATCATAGCTATGTTTCCACACAGCTGTTTTACACGTTGTATTATCTTGAATGTGCTCTCGAACTAAATTACCAACAACATCATAGAACCACTCGACCTTACTTTCAGCATTCTTTGCCAGTAAAATTTGACTATGACTATTATAAGCAAACTCCTCTAACTTTTGTTCTTCTAATTCATTTTGACCTTTGTATCCAAAACCAGAAGTACGTTGTTCAAGACGACCCATACTGTCCATAACAAAATGTTGAATACGATCTTTAGGCGCAAGATTTCCTGATAAATTTTGCCCATGAAGCATTGCAACTTCTATACTGGTTTGAAGCTGACCATTTGCCTCATCATATTCATAAATAGTTTCTTTACCATCAAAGTCAATTTCTTTGGTTAAGCGGCCAATGACATCATAAAAAAACTCAAAAGCTGCACCATTTTCATTAATTAAACGTTTTAGTCTATTGAGTTTGTCCCATTCATATTTGATTTTATAACCTTGAGGATCAATGCGATAAGAAATCAAACCTGCTGAGTTATAGTCATAACATGTTTTTTTACCTGTTGGGTCAATATAAACCAATAATCTCCCTTCTGCATCATGAATAAAATGTTCTTCTAATGCATCACTATATTTAATCTTTTCTAATTGACCAAAGGAGTTTAATGGTAAACCCTTTTCAAGAGGCTCTCTTTTTTCAGTTGTAAAATCACTGTAAAAATATTCAATTTTATTTTTTAAAGCGTTTTCTACAGAGACCACTCGACCTCGGAGATCATACTGCCATTTAGATTCTTTGCCTGAACAATCTGTATAACTAATTAAGTTCCCTTGGCCATCATATTCTAATCGCTTACTCCCACCCTTAGCATCGGTAATTTGTGTAGGAAGCCCCATACCATTATAGTTGTACTTTGTTTCTCTTTTTAGTGGATCAATTTCTTTAATGATATTTCCTGATCCATCGTATTCTTTAAACCAACGACCTTGTTCGGCATCTACCATACCAATGAGTTGATCTTGATCATCATAATCATAGTGGATGGTCGCCCCATCAGGTTGTGTAATTGTGGTTAAGTTACCATTCTCATCAAACTCATATTCATTGACGGCTGCGTCAGTATCAATATGTCTAACTACACGACTACATTCATCTCTGAAATACCACTCCTCCAACCCATCTGGATAAACAATACGGTAAGTATAACCATCAATATTATAGTAATACTCTGTTTCATTACCATATGCATCAATGACATAGGTAAGACGAATATTCTCATCCCACTCTAAGTGAACCTCAGAGCTACCGTCATCTGCCCATTCATGATATGCCTTAGAAGTCGGTGCAATGCCATCGTATTCTAAATTCATACCGCGACCTGTAAGATCGGTATAGCGTGTTATAAGATGATGATGATATTGGTAATGATAACTTGCGCCATTTTCAGTAATGGCTTCAACTAAATCACCTTTGTCATTGTAGTTATAGCTTGCTAGTGGACGTTTTAATTCTCCCTTTTCAATTGCCCAAACATCTTCAACCTTACCTTGACTATTTATGCTAAATGCGACGTGTAGCAACAACAGGGATTTATTTTTAATTAAAATATCTGAAATATACGACTTATTATTGATCTTATGGTCATAGCAAACTGCTGCCGTCATTCCATTTGTATACTCAATTATTGATAATCGGTATTCATCATTATATTTTTCAAAGATGTGCTTTTCATCTGTACCAAATGAAATCATTTGTACGTTTTCAGAAATCACACTGTAATAAAATCCTTCCTGTTGGTCATGAATACTATCTCCAACTTTAATATCTGCCAAGGTAATTGGACGAGCATCTGCTCCAATATATTGGAATCCTTTTAATTTATGGATATACCCTTCTTTTTGTTCTGTTTCTTCTACATATTCTGTCTTATTAATAATACGTGTCATAAATGGAGTAAGCCAACGTGCTCCAAACTCTCCCTCATCTAGTTGATACAAATTTGAAGCATAGGTCCTAGATAAAACAAAACTAGAAAGAGCAAATTCAAATGCATCCACATGAGTTAAAAATTCTGTCCCTAAAGCATAAGTAATACTTTTTTTAGTTTTAGTTACTGGCTTTGATTTACTTCCATTCACACCTGTTGTGTTTAACTGGCAATTATCATTAGGATTATTATTTGCTCCTTTTTGGTTTTGAATTGTTTCTAACTCTCCATTTGGACGTTTTTTATCTTTTTGTGAAGTTTGGTTTGGTTTAATAGCTACCGTCTTTTTGGCTTTTTTCTGTTTGAATTTTTTAGCTGCAAGTGTCAGCTTTTGCAACATCCAAGCAACACTCATGGTGGTACTAGGTTCAGCTAAAGGAGCTAATTTAGCTGGTACAGCATTACTAAATTTTCTAAATAGGCCAATCTGCTTATTTATTGCAGCTTTCGTATCTGCACCGATAAAACTTGTAGCAGCTTTAGCTGTTGTGTTTCCATATTCTTGCCCAACAACAGAAAGACCACTTCTTAAAAATGCGATGCCATGATCAAAAGCTTTCCCTGAATCTCTAAAAATATTATCAGACATTTTTGAAAAGCTGGATTTAGCATTCTTTAAATCCTTTCTAGAGTCGAATAATTGCCCATTCAGCAATTTACTCATTCCATCTGCAAAATTATTCCCAAGCTCTTTGCCCTTTTTTCCACAGCTATCAACCATTTCATTAATAAGGGGTTGTGCCTTCTCTGCAAATTTATCCAACTCACCTGCAACTTTTTCATTTACATGCATCATTAATAAATCAATAATTGCATCTGGTATTTCTTTAGCAAGGTTCTTACTTTTTAATACTTTTAGAGCTGGTCTCAGCGCCATTCTAGATGCAGCTAAACCAGGAGGGATCGGAATAACACCAATTATATCAATCCCTAAATTTAGCCAATCTGGAAACCCTGGGTTAGGCTTTTTAGTGATTTCTATAACATCGTAAACTGCGTCTGTTAATGAAATAATATTTCCTATAACAGGTAAAGCACCTGTAACACTTTTCAAAGTATCTAAATCAACCACACCACCTGTATTTTGCTTTAGCCATTGATTAATTTTTTTCGTTCCAGCATTTACATCTGCCATTTTTATGGTATTGATTGGTGCAACCGCTGCTTTACCAGTATTCGTTCTTACACTTGGTTTAGTTTGCTGTTTAGATACTTTTTTTGGTGGAATTCCCATCTTTG
Source organism: Acinetobacter psychrotolerans (assembly GCF_048552595.1). Taxonomy (NCBI): domain Bacteria; kingdom Pseudomonadati; phylum Pseudomonadota; class Gammaproteobacteria; order Moraxellales; family Moraxellaceae; genus Acinetobacter; species Acinetobacter psychrotolerans. The sequence continues at coordinate 52,547 of NZ_JBIMDK010000022.1, forward strand.
TGATTCTCTATTCTTATTTAAATGTTAAATTCATTGCATTCATCGGATTGCTGTTTGTCAAAGTTGGATTTTGACCCGAATTATTTGAATTTTGTGGTCTTAAAGGATTGATGATTGGTTTAGAATTACTACCTGCAACAATACCTTGTACTCCAGCTCCCATACCTTGCCCTAATGAACTTTGTCCAAGTGCTTTCGGTACAAAGTTGGCAATTTGATTGGTCAACTGCGTTTCAACACCTTGCTGTAACATTGGTAATAAGGCTTTTGCTCCGCCATCTTTTAAAGCCTTAGCTGTTTCAATGGTCTTTTTAATCGATGCTGGATTGGTAAATGCTTGACCTAAAGCCTTCTTCGCTTCTGAAACCGCACCTTTCAGAGCAGTTTCAGCCTTACCCATCAAACTTTGTGCATCAGGGTCATTTTCGTTTGGCCATTGTGGAGGGCGTTTGAAATCACTTGCTTCATCCCAAGGGTTACGCTTGTCATCTTCAAATACTACCTTGGCAGCACCTGTCGCTAATCCTGAAACGCGTACAAAACCTTTGTCATCCAATTGTCCTTTAAATTGCTTACCCAATGAATCAATAACGGTATAACCACCTTGTTTAACAAAATCACCATGTGCATAGTCATGTAATAATTCGAGTACACCCTGCCCACGTTTCGGCGGTGGGGGTAAGTTAGATTTAGCACTAACACCTGCGCCGGGTTGAAATACATGCTGCCCAGCATTCACTTCAAACTTTCCACCCGTCTTTGGAAAAATTCCTGAGCCATTTAAAGTAATCTGTGAAGTTGCACCTGTAATCACAACTTCTTTAGGACTACTAATCACAACTTTGTCATCAGTAGATGAAATGTTAATCCCCAGCTTGGCAAAAATATCTAATGCATCTGACTGCGCTTGGATCTCGACTTTACTCTGCGCTGCAATGGCTTTAATGCCACCTTGAGCAGCAAATAAACTGAGTTTGTTTTGTGCGTGTGCAATCAAATTCTTTTGCGTACTCAAGTTGATGCTATCGCCTGCAATCTGATTGATTTGTGAATCTGCGGAGATATGAATATCTTCAGGGGTACTTAAGGCAATCCCATCTTGTGAACTTAATAAAAGCAAGGCTTTATTAAATTTTGCAATTTTTTGCTCTAATTGTTCTGCAAATTCTTTAAGTTGTTCAACTGATTCAATTTCATCAGTTTTTTGATTTTTAGCAATGTCACTTAAAGCTTTGCTGTTGGTGTGACTGCCTTCAAGTTGCTTTTTGGCAAGCTCTGAATCAAGGTGATCACCTTTGGCTTGGTCTTGTTTATAGGTTGAAAGCAGTAAACCTTGTCCTGCACGGACGGCTCCCCATTGGTCAGTGCGCAGTTCAAATCCTTCACCACGATCATCACTGGTGTCTTTGTCTTTGGGATGACTGAGCTTACCTAAGTTAAGCTGGGTAGCACCATGACTGCTTTGCAATTGGGTACTGATCTGACCTGTAGTGTCATCAAAGCGCAGTTGCCCAAAGCCTTCGCCTTGGTATTCCTTACTTCTGATACCTGCCAGTTTTTTGGTATCAGGCAGTTTACCTTTGTTATCAAATTTGGTGGGATGACGTTGTGCTTCATGAATACGACCCACCACAAATGGTCGGTCAATATTGCCATCAAAGAAGTCAATAACGACAATCTCACCAATACGGGGTA
>NZ_JBIMDK010000023.1:0-40357 GCF_048552595.1 Acinetobacter psychrotolerans
AGCGTTAGATTGGCTTACACCATTAGAGAAATTTGCTCAGCTTGTTGATTATCATAAGACTTTTCAAACTGTCGCACCTCATGTTTGAATTCGCCCTCCCTTTAAAATCGATCTGATTTGCATAACTCGTCACACTAAAAAAATAATTTATTGTTAGAACCAAATAAATAGTTAGAAATTTTATTAACGTCATCTCAATCTCCTTTATTAGAGATGGTGTCGTTAATTAATTACATATCTATATCAGCAAAACAACACTTATTTTAGCTCCACATAAAAATAAGTAATAAAGTGTGATTGAGTCGATTTAATCATATTCAATTGTGACTGTTGCCAATCCCCGTACTTTACCTGGTGAAACATTTGACGCAGTCTGATAATAACGTGCTTTCATTGGCACATTATACTGAATGCTTTGATTGGAATTTAATGTACCCAATGCCAGCTTCTCATTTTTTGCAATGGCCTTATTTTGATTTTGATAATTCCATAATAACTGCACACCGACCCCATTTGCCCGATCTGTAGCTGGTGCGTCGTTTAGCAGGACCAAATTATTGGTATTAGGTGCAGAATTATAATCGAAACTCAGGCTGATCTTATTGCTTTCTTCAAAACCTGTAGGATTCTGACCACCATTACATAAAATATTGAGATCAAAAGCCTGCTCGCCCTGAGTAGACCCTACTCCTTTAAAATCAGCTTTATTGACTGTAGGCAATTGAACCACTTTATTAATATCACCTCGCCATTCACAGGAAGATGATGCAATGGTAATCGCATTACCATAAACGGTACTGGTCAGCCACGGCGTTGCTGAACTTCCGCGCATATTATAAGCACTGTAACGCCCAGGAACTAGCGTCCCTGAACCTGTCTGATTTGCAGTTTTAATAATTTCAACTACAAAAAAACCCTGCGCTAAAGTGTAATTTGTATTGGTCGCTGTCTGTCGTGAATATGGATAATAACCCGAAAAATTGGTGGCATTTTCGGCTTCACGGTATAAACGTATCCCTATTCCAGGAATATTAGTGGAATATATATTATTACCAATAGGGCTCAATGGATAAGTCTGTGAAAGAGTTGCATCTAGATAACTGCCATTGCGATCACACGAATAGGTTGAACCATTGGGACTAATCGGAAATGTTGCCTTACGTAATACCTTTCCAACTTCATCACTTGGACGGACCACGACTCGACCCACCGCCATTGAAATATCGACCGTTCTAAAATTTGAGTTGGCTGGGCATGCAGCCCGAACTTCAGAAATACCTGCAAACGCACCAATGAATAATAGACTATTTAAAACTTTATTTTTCATTGACATACTCCGTCCGCCATTAGCATACTTTGTTTTTTATCGGTGGCTTGTTGTGTGACATCGTACTTTACACGACATTGTTGGCTGGTTTCATCACCCCATTTTACAGTGATGGTATCTGCTGTTGTATTTGTACGTAAATAAATCATACTACCCTGCGCAACCATACCAATATTTTCGCCTTGTGAATTATAGACTTCGGCTGCAAATGGTAATGTCCCACCTTGTGCATTCAGACCACGAATATAGATTGCTTTACCTATTTTCGTCACAAAACTCACCTGCGAGATCGCACCAGAATAAGGTGCAATCCGTTGGCTGGTTTCTTCTAATTCAACATCTGTTGACATCGCCTGTGGATCAAGCGTGATATCATTCAAGCGATAAGGTGTCACATACGGAATCACCGCATAGCCCGATTTATTAATGCTTAAACCCGTGGTATTGTTGACTTTGGCACCTGCTGCGTCAGGGGCATAAACCAATACCATGGTCTGGCCTTGATCAGGGCCAAACAGTACACCACCCGAATGTGCCACAATATTTCCACGCGTTGTCAGCATCGCCTGTTCATACTGCTCAGCCACGCTATAAGACGCGCCCACTGTTGCAAAATTGGTTCGATACTGGGCATTCATATTCAGACTTGGGTTTTGCCCAAAGCGTGTAGACACCGATGTACCATAATTGAAACGATCACCCACAACGCCACTAACGCCAACCGTTGCGTTATCCTGAGTAGTGATTGAGTTGATATTTACAGAATTTTTCTTGAAGGTTAACGGCAGTGATAACGTCAACATATATTCAGTGTCATTTCTGCGTTGATTAGACGCATTATCTTCCACAATACGTCTGATTGCAGATAACCCGTAGGTTAAACCATGTTGGGTATTGCTGTATCCCAGCTGATACTGACGGGTGGTTTCCTGACGATTCCAGTAATCACTCCACGAACCTGTCGCATAGATATTGCCCCAGTTTTCAGGTAATCCTTGGTTCAAAGTAATCTGAAACTCACTGCGTTGTTTGCCTACATGAGTTGAACTGATGCCTTTATCATCTAAATCCTGAACCAACAATGCATCACGCAATTTATAGAAGTTTTCGGTTGAATAGCGATAGGCCGCTAAAGTCAGATTGGTATCCGTAGGTGTAATTAATTTACTATAGCTTAAACGGAAACTCTGACCAGATTGTTTTTTACGACGTTCAAAATCAGCTTGTGAATGAGTCACATCCAATGCAATTGCACCAATCGGTGTTGCAAAAGCACCGCCCAGTGTGAGCGCAGTATAATCTTGAGCAGCCTGTAGTCCACCATAACTGGTGATATAGTTATTGATGCCGCGCTGATATTTACCCTGAATAATCCACGGTTCAGCATCAATGTCCTTATCTCTAAACTTACCTGTGGTCACAGAATAACGACTCATACCAGGACGTAGCATTTGCACAACGGAAGCATAAGGGACAGAGAAACGTTGTACTTCACCACTGGCTTCAACAATGGAAACCTCGAGTTCACCACCGAATCCTGTAGGATAAAGGTCATTAATTTCAAAACTACCAGGCGCAACTGTTGTTTGATAAATCAACTGTCCTTGCTGACGCACTTCAACTTTGGCATTGGTTTTTGCATTCCCTCGGATTCTAGGCGCATAACCCACCATACTGTTGGGTAACATGCGATCATCACTGGAAAAATCCACACCACGATAACCAAAGGAATCAAAAATTTCACCGTCAGTAAAACTATCGCCTAAAGTCAATACCCCACGATATTGAGGAAATGCACGTTGAACATAGGTGCTGATATCATCGTAATTGGATCTTGATTCATTTTCGGATGGCTGATCCTGCCATTGCCACTGACCATTATGACGAAATTGCCAGCCCGCCAAATTGGCACCCGTAGACACCGAAGTAAACGCATTGGTGCGTTCTTCATTGCCTTGAAATTTATTAAATGTTTTATAGGCACTGGCATTATAAGAAAGAAAAGCGGCATTGATACCACGATCCCATACACTCGGATCAACATAGCCCTGTGCATTTTTCTGCATCGCCACTTGCGGAATAGAAATATCTACACGTAAACGTGATGTATCAAACTCATAAAATGCATCATCAATCCACTGCTCAATTTTTTGACAGTCAGAAGCAGCGCTCATACCAGCAGATTTCAGCTTAATCACGTCTGGTTTTACCCCATATTCAAGGAGCTTATTTGAGTTAAAGCAGGTAAATGCATTTTCTTTATTATCAAACGCTTTAAACATCATACGATGTTTACCAAACCAGTTTCCGTTTACGTAAACATCGACATTATATTCGCCAGGTAAAACAGGGTTACCGTATTTAAACCGATCTACATCTATTTTTTTGGCATCACCAATTAAAAAGACTGAATCAAACTCGACCTCTTCGGCAACTTTTTGCAGCTGCGATTCCCCTGCGTTCACAAGTGTAGAAATACTCAATGTGATTGCACCGCACGCTACATAATAGCGAATATGTTGCGTAACCCACCTAAAATTTTTCTTTTCTTTCTGCATAAGGAAACCGCCACTCACGTCTAAACTGTTGTGTTTTTGATGTAAAGTCACTGTATTAAGGGTAATAATGCTTAGAATTTAACATTCTGCTCAACCCGACCTCCAAAATCATTAATGGTTTTAAAAGTCATTGTTGCCGTGCTCGTTGTCTTCAGCCTAACTTTCTCTTCTGAAAATGGCTTAAGCATTAAACCTTCAGATAAAATATCCACACGTTTTCCTGCATGGTCTTGCATAATCGATGTTAAAGTGACATAAAAAGGCGTTGGGTTTTTAATCGCCACAAATACACCATCATTCGACCATTTTAATTTTTCAGGTGCTAAGGCAACATCCTCCTTAATCCCTGTTGGTCGATAAAAAAACTTGATCCGCGAACGAATGGCAAGTTGCAGGAAATTTTCCGGCACTTCATTCTGATTTTTTGTGGTTGGCTTAGGTGGAATATCGAGAATATTCAGCCAATACAGTGTTTCTTGAGTTTTACTTAATGTACTGGTCTGAGGTAAAGCAGAGATCCGCAATGATTGCCCTTTACTGGCTTCAACCCGTGATATCGGTGGCGTAATCATAAAAGGCGCTTTAGACTGATCAGGCGTACTTTTAGCATCGCCTTCATCAATCCATGCCTGAACCAGCGAGGGTTTATTTCCGTTATTACTCACCTGTAAAGTAATTTCACGCGCATCTGATGGATAAATCACACGTGTACCATGGATAATAATTTCAGCATTTGCACAGCTAAATGGGATCAAACAGGCAATAAGACTTTTCTGGAAAAACCAACGATTCAGGCGCATAACAATATCTCTAACTCAATAAAATGAAGAGCTAAGATGATACCCATCTTAGCTCCAATCCACACTATGCAAATTATTGATAGATAATTGTATATTGAACAGAAGTGGTTACTTTACCTGCAGCAGAAGCATCAGTTGCATAGTATTCAGCATAGTAGTTTAAGTCAGCAGCGCCAGCATCAGCGACATTCACCCACTGTGAGTTGGTTTGCGTACCTAAAGCACCAGCAGCAAGTACTGGAATAAATTGGTTATTTGAACCCAATAACTGAACCTGAACGTTTTTCGCACCTGCAGCATCTTGGTTATTTAAACGACCTGTACCGAAATCCACTGTTGCGCCTGGTTCGAAGTAAGTTGCAACTTTACCTTCAGAACAGTTTGCAAGATTGATTGTAAACGGAGTACGACCAGCAACATCACCAACTTTAGCCAATGTTTGCTTAGAAACAGTAGGTAAAGTTACAGTAAAGTCTTTGCCTTGTGGCGTCACAATGTCACAAGTCTTATCTGTTACTAGACCATTAATGGTAATGGTACCATCTGCTGCATAAGCAGTTGACATACCTAAGATTGTTACAGCTGCAAGAAAAGCAATTTTTTTCATTTTTGGATTTCCAAAAGTAATAAATTAAGTTTTGATACGGTAATGTTACATGCGATGCATACTACAATTATTTAACAAAAAATGCAAACCATTTCACATTATTCTTGCAATAAATGAAACAAACTTTGTTTTAATCATAAATGTTTTTTGAAATTGCATTTTTCTTATATTTTGAGCTATATCTCTTTAAAATGTCTTTGTTGCACAAAGATTTAAAGGACTGAGCTATCCTAAGTGAGCCAAATTTAAGTGGCAACTTGGGTATGAGGGCGACCTAATTCTGTGAATTTATTCAAGACTGCTACGCGTGCATGAATCTCGTTGACTTGGCTGTCAAAATTTCTGGCACTGAGTTTATCGCCTAATAACTTGATGCAATGCATCTTGGTTTCAACCAAGCTTCGGCGATGATAACCTGACCATTTTTTCCAAAGGGATCTTCCTAACTGTTTGGCTGTTTTCAATAACTCATTCCGCTCTATAGACCTCGCTTGCTCATCTTTCCATGGCTTTGCATTTTTTCTTGGTGGAATGACCGCATGTGCATCTCGATCTAAAATGATTTGTCGGCAGTGCTTTGTGTCATAAGCACCATCTGTATAGACAGAATTAATTTGCTCATCCAAGGGAATTTGATCAAGTAAATCACTAAGTACCTGTGAATCACTGACATTGTTCGTCGTGAGCTGAACAGCTCGTATTTGCAGGGTTTCAGCATCTATACCAATATGGAGCTTACGCCATTGGCGACGATATTCAGACTGATGTTTCTTTCGTTTCCATTCACCTTCACCTAGAAACTTTAGACCAGTAGAGTCGACAATGAGCAATATATTGTGCAAGGTAGTCCATCACTACTTTTTTGATAGCCAATCACAATATCGATATGCCTTTGTCTTCTACAAAGCGTGGTGTACGAATATCACTGATATTCGGGGCTGTCCAATCTAATCCGCAAAGTTTAATCAGACTTTGAACAAAACCTGTAACCATGCGTAGAGAGAGTCGAAAGAGAGATTTGATCATTAAGCAGCATTGAATAGCTGTATCGGAATAGGTCTGATTTCGACCTTGCTTGCCTTGTGGGTGAGCATACCATTGAGTCCTAGGATCAAACCAAATCGAGATATTTCATCGATTTATTAATGCTCGGTTATAAGAAGACCAATTGGTCGTACGATAAGTTTTCAATGCTGGCTTCTTCATGTGAAAATTATATTGCTAAAGACGGCTTTAAGAATAGGTTTGTGCAACAAAGCCATTCAAAGGCTAAAGTATTGCCCTCCCATCCATAAATCACATTCTGTTCATCAGCTGTATGGTAGTGTTTACTACCTTTTTGAATACGACGACCTAAAGCATCATAACGGTACTCTGCGGTAAATTCAGCATTACGGCTTTTAATCAAACGACCACATACATCCCACTCAAGATGCAAATCACCTTTTAGTCGATTTTTGACGTATAAGCTCTCCATATGCATCATATTGGTATGTTGGTCTAAGTATTCTTTGACTACGTTATTGACGAGACGGTTAGATAAGTTATCTTGAACTCTAACTTATCGCCATATACTCGCTTTAATAGAAAAGCCAATGAAAAGTGTTCTTATACAAAATTAAATTAATCCAATACCTGTCCAATCGTATAATCGGTCTGAGCAATAGGGGTTAACTTATCATCAACTTGATAATATTGAATGGCATACTCACCAGGTTTCCAACCATCTGGTGGAGCATAACTCACCCAATTTTGATCACTTTGAGGATTTACAGGCTGTGGCGCAAATAGTAATACCTCACCACTGTCCTTATTTACCCATTTCACAAAAACTTGATCACTTTTCGATAATTTCCCTAACGTATCGTAATGAGCAACGATTTGTTGATTCTTATAAATTTGGGACATGTTCTCAGACTGTAAGTTATTACTTAGATTTCTAGACAAAACAAGTTTACCTTGCATATCTTCTTTAGAAACACTAGCTTCATCAGATAACTCTTCTAATAGTCTTTCTGAAAACTGTTTTTTATTTTGAATAGAACTAAAATTGTTTAAAGGAAATGCTTTCGACAAATAGTGTGCAACCTCCTGATCAGGCATTTGCTTGAGTACCATTTTTATTTTATCTATTGTTGCTTGGGATAAAATATGCCCATTCGGTTGTGATATCAATGCATTAAATTGATCATCATGACTGTTTGGAATTGGTTTATTTATATTTTCACTTAATATTTTAGAATCAATTTCATTGTATGGCTGAGACGGATTATTTAATCCGTCATCAGCATTCAACAAAGCGATTCCATAGCCTGAAGCAAAACAGAACAGACCAACAAGAATTGCCTTTAAATTCATTTCATTAAGCACACTTATAACTTACACCATTAATAGTTAAGCCACTACCACCAGTAAAACTACTTCCTTGAGCGATAACTTTATCCTTGGTTAATCCAGAACCTGTTAAAAGTTTAATATTAGTAGCAGAAGTACAAACCCCTGTCTGAACATTAGATGAAGTATTCACTAAACATCCGCTTGTTGTAATTAAATAAGTTTTTCCATTGTCTAATGTTGAACAACTTGCAGTAATTGTTTGACTACTTGAACCAGAGTTTGATGAAGAACCAGAAGAACTTACGTTATCACCACTACCTCCTCCTCCACAAGCGACCAATAAGCCACTGATTAAACAAAGTGCAAATATATTTTTAGTTGATTTTTTCATTTTAAACCCATAGTGATTTATTTCTCATATTTTTTAAATATTGCTGAATTAAACAACATTTAACAATTTATAACATAAAAACTATTCTCGAATCAATATCTGTTGAATGATTAAAAAATTTAATAATCAAAATCTATTCTGGTTTTATTCCTGTTATCTAAGTTGATCATAATTCCACAATGCAATTACACTAAAAGGTTAAAACTGAGAGCTTTAATGCAACTTGTGTGGTGATTAAGCAACGTGTATGTAATTTAGAATAGTTCCAAATTTTATTGAGCATCGGTGCGAGGTCTTGTTCTTCTGTCACTGCAGCAAAATTCCCACCTTGAGGATTGGGTAATTCAATATCTTCAATGGGATTATACTGAATCAGTTTCTTTTTACGTGCAGATTTAAAGATTTGATTTAAATCTGATTTTATGCGTTTGGCAACCAATAAGGCTTCGCGGTCAATAATGCGCTGGAATACTTTTGCTTCCAATACCACTACAGTGATTTGTGGAAAGCTCATATCCCCGATATAAGGATAGGCATCATAATTCAAACGACGAAGTGTTTGTTCATCCTGCTTACCTTCCAATGCTCGCTTTTTAAGCCACTCTGCACTCACTACACGAAAGGTATGTTCTGCTTCTTTTTATTTTTGATTCTTGGTTTCTAAGCGTACTGTGGCTGGATCAACTCCCTGCTTGATTAACTTTTTATAATCGGCACGAACTGTACGTGCTTCTTCCAAGGCGACTTCGGGATATGTGCCGAGCGATAAATCGTTGCGTTTCGCAATGTAGGGGTATGTATAGTTGAAGATCCAATATTTGCTACCATTAGAATCAATACGCAGGTATAGGTTTCCCCCATCAGGAAGCTTATACATTTTATCTGGGTTTGCTTTTGCTTTTTTAACCTGTAAAGCGGTCAGTTTATTAATTCCACGAGCAGTCATAGCGTATAAACAAAAAAAATGCAGTAAGAAATAATCTTACTGCATTTTTTACTACTTTATAACTGCTCATTGACGTACTGTGTCATAGGCTGTTATACCGCTTGTTTCTAACTTTAACCTTATAAGTCAAATGCTTATATAGTGTTAAACAGTGTCAGAAACTTCAATGTGGCGGAAGCGGTGAGATTCGAACTCACGGAGGACTCGCGCCCTCGTCGGTTTTCAAGACCGGTGCATTAAACCGCTCTGCCACGCTTCCATGTGCGCCATAATACGGAGCTTTTGAAACATTGACAAGTGAAAAATTCAATTAAACCTTTCAAATGCATATTGTTTCATCAATCTCTATCAAATTTATTACAATGCAGCTGCAATTTCAGCACCTTCACGAATCGCACGCTTAGCATCAAGTTCAGCCGCCAGTTTTGCACCACCAATAATATGGTAATTTGCCAGAGTCGCTTCACCCTCTTTCGGCATTAAATCTTTAACCGACTCCTGCCCTGCACAAACGACGATCGTATCTACTCGTAGCAACTGATCATGCCCATCAGTTTCAATCCATAAACCTTCATTGCTGACAGATTTATATTGCACACCACGCATCATTCTCACTGCATGTTTTTTCAATTGTGCGCGATGTACCCACCCAGAGGTTTTCCCCAGTCCGATGCCTAATGGCGTAGTTTTACGCTGCATTAAATAAATCTGACGAATCGGGGGCTCAACCTGTGAAGGAACAGATCCACCTTCCGTCATATAATTCGGATTCGGGTCTACGCCCCATTCACGCATCCAATCGACTAAAGGTTGTGGCTGAGGTTGATGCTCAGGTTTCAATAAAAATTCTGACACATCAAAACCAATACCACCTGCACCAATTACTGCAACTTTATGACCGACAGGTGCGCCACGCAAAACTTCTGCATAAGACAAAACCTGAGGTGCATCACCACCATCAATTTTCAAACTACGTGGCACAACACCTGTTGCCACAATAACCTCATCGAAACCTTCACGCTCAAGCTGTTCACGGTTCACACGTGTATTTAAACGTAAATCTACACCTGTTTTTTCAATCTGAACTTTGAAATAACGAATGGTTTCGTGAAATTCTTCTTTGCCTGGTACAACTTTGGCTAAATTAAACTGTCCACCAATATCATTAGTTGCTTCAAATAAAGTGACTCGATGCCCACGACTTGCCGCTACAGTCGCGGCAGACATTCCTGCTACACCACCACCGACCACCGCAATTTTCTTCGGTTTTTTAGTTTTTAAATAGACCAATTCAGTTTCATGCCCTGCGCGTGGATTAACCAAACAAGTTGCACGTTTATTCTGAAAACTATGGTCAATACATGCCTGATTACATCCGATACAGGTATTAATTTCATCAACACGATTGGTCGCTGTTTTATTCACCCAAAAAGCATCTGCCAATAAAGGACGTGCCATCGATACCATATCAGCTTTGCCCGCAGCTAGAATTTCTTCCGCAGTTTCAGGCATATTAATACGGTTAGATGCAATAACAGGCACCGAAACATGCTTTTTCACTTCGGCGGTATAATCAACAAATGCTGCACGTGGTACAGAAGTTACAATCGTAGGCACACGTGCTTCATGCCAACCAATACCCGTATTTAATAATGTAATACCTGCTTTTTCTAAAGCCTGAGCAACAGTGATGACTTCGTCCATCGTATTACCATCATGGACTAAATCGAGCATCGACAAGCGGAAACAGATAATAAATTTCTCACCAACTTTCTGACGAATCGCTTTAACAATTTCGACAGGAAAGCGCATACGGTTTTCAATTGGGCCACCCCAACGGTCTTCACGCTGATTCACGTGGCGGCTTAAAAACTGATTCAGTAAATAACCTTCTGAACCCATAATTTCCACGCCATCATAACCTGCTTTTTTTGCAAGACTTGCCGTCTCAGCAAAATCATCAATCGTACTCAGAATGAGTTTGTCTGACATCTCACGTGGCTTAAACATAGAAATTGGAGATTTAATTGGACTTGCAGAGACTACAAATGGCTGATAACCATAACGACCTGCATGCAAAATCTGCATCAAAATTTTAGCACCATGTTTATGAACCGCATGTGTCACTAAACGGTGTGGTGCAATATCACCCAAAGTATTCATCGTTCCGCCCGCAGGCAATAACCAGCCCTGACGATTCGGAGAAATACCACCCGTAATAATCAGCCCAACACCACCTTTAGCACGTTCGCCAAAGTATGCCGCAAGTTTAGGATAATTATAAAAACGATCTTCAAGACCTGTATGCATGGAACCCATTACCACACGGTTTTTAATGGTGGTGAAGCCTAAATGCAGTGGTTTTAGAATATTTGCATAGCGTGTTGTCATGGCTAATCCTTAATTTATTGGCTTTGCAACTTGTTGCATACTACTTTATCGAGTTTTAGAATTTTTGGGATGACTATTTATCATATTTTCATGGTTTCTATAGTCAATTTTGCCAATCCTCAATCTACAAAATGTAAAGCCGATATACAGTTTTATAATATTCCTGAATCGAATTAAGCGTTATTTTAAATATTCATCCAAATAAATACATTTAATGATATTTTAAAAATAAGAGCATACAACTCAATGAATAATCCTGTATTTTTGACCAGTTCCACTTTCAGTCAGATGCCAATCGGTAGCCTAAATCAGTGGCAAGCTTTTTACCACACAGCATCCTTTGAACTTGAAGCCGATACCTTTATTCCAATTTTATGGTTAATGTTGTTTCGTCAAAATAATTTATATTGGGCAAAATATACCGATTTACTCGATATTAATGATGAAGGTAATTTAGATGATTTAGCAGAATTTCACGATACTTTTGGTGAAAGTGCTTATGCCTATTTAATTATAGATCAGCAACAGGCTTTAGCCAATTTAGCACAACGAAAATCACTTTTTATCAACACATTCGGTTCTGAAAATATCTATCATTTTGAATATTTTCAATCACTCATTGAGCTTCATTTTCCACAACACATTTTGCTCAGAGCCAGTGGTTTATCTTTAAACTTAGATGATGCTGATTTTTTATTAGAACCATTACAACAACTTGAAAATTTCCAGCAGGATCAGATGAATATCGCTGATTTTGCAGAGATTCAGCATAATAATTTAGCCCGTTTCGATAATCACTCTTATTTTTTTTACGGCGTAGATAATAATACAGAAACTAATGCGCTTAAGAATGATGCTATTGAATATGCAAATGAGTCAGACAACAGCTCAACAGAACAACATACGCCAATGACTGATATTAATAAACCTCAAGCCCTACCGCCATCTAAATCATCTACCATAGCGATTTGGATTTGCACATTTATTGTTGCCACATTGACGATTACAGTATGGTATTTCACGCACTCAATTCTGTATGCAGTGATTGTTTTCTTGGTGAGTGCATTTGTATTGGGATTTATTTCATCAAAACTGGGACATTCTGAATAAAAAACTAATCAAATAAAGACGTTGTGAAAATTAAACGATCTTAATTTTCACAACGAGTAAAAACTACCTCGATACCGACTATTTCCAGTTTTTCAACTTGGAAGTATGTCCAATACCAACGTTAAATTGATTACTTGGGTCAAGTTTCTGATAATGATTTTTCAAAGCTGGCTTGGCAACATATAAATGTCCGACATTATGTTCAGCAGGATATTCCGCACCACGACCATCCAGTAAATGCCACATCGCATGTTCCATCGCCAAAGGATCTACTCCTTTTTTGACAATATAATCCTGATGAAATACATGGCAAAGAAAATGTCCGTAGTACAGTTTATGAATAATTTTCTCATCCATTTCCTGCGGTAAAGTTTCGACCCATTCACGGTCATTTCGACGCAGTGCAATATCCAGTGCGACAATGTCTTCCACTTCAGAACGATGCGTATCGCGATAACGAATGGCTGCACCTGCAACAGCAAAACGATGTAAAAATGCTTTACGCCCTTCTTCCTCGCTACATTTAAAATAATGACCTGAGTCTTTGTCTTGAAAATACTGCTTTAAAAATATTTCAACCTGTTCAACATCCTGATTTTCAATTCGAATCATCAAGTGATGTTCATACAAATCACGGAATTCATTCATTCGCTGAGGCAAATGATTAGGCAACATTTTCGTCACCAATTGCAAAATTTTATCCGACAAGCCTTTCATGCCAATTTTTTCAAGATAACCATCAACCTTGTCTTTCATGGCAAATGCAGCTGGGACTTTGGCTGTTCCAAACTTTTCAATAAACATGAAACTGTCTTTACCGTATTCTGCACCAATATCATAAGCAACACGGTGAATGTACTCGCCTGCAATAGGTAGACGTGGTAAATCTTTGAGTAAAAAGCGACGGATTTCAGTGAGATCATCATGTGAATTGGTGCCCACATAGAACACCTGACTTGGAATTTTTTCAAAGGTATCCAGTCGTACTGCGAAAACACAGACTTTACCTGCTGAACCTGAAGCTTCAAATAATCGGCTTGGGTCTGCATTAAAACGTGCAGGAGTTGCTTCATCAATCTGTTTAACATCATGTGAATAGCGCTGATCAGATGCACAACAGCTTGAATTATTAATAATATCGCCAAGTTGATAGTTCTTATTTTCAAGCGTATTTAGAATATCCTCAGCTGTATCACCTAGATTCACATCCAGATGATTGACCAGTTCTAATTTACCCGATTCATTCACTCGTGCATATAAAGCTAGTTCTGTATAGGCAGGGCCACGGCGCACCAAAGCACCACCTGAGTTATTGCAAACTCCACCCAAAACCGATGCGCCGATACACGATGAACCAATCACAGAATGTGGCTCACGATTAAAAACCGCAAGTTCTTTTTCTAATTTATCCAGTGTTGCACCCGGTAAGCAAATAACTTGTTTACCATCGTTAATGACCTGAATTCCTACCAGTCTACGAGTACTAATGAGCACCACTGGGCGATCATAGTCATCTCCAAAAGGGGTTGAACCGCCTGTCAGTCCTGTATTGGCAGCCTGCATAATCACGACACAATCTGCATCGACAGCTGTTTTCAAAACCTGCCATTGTTCCAATAAAGTGCCAGGTGTAACGACAGCCAATACCTGCCCTGCACCGTAACGACGACCTTGTCTGTAGAGGCGGGTATCAGCATCATCAGTTAAAACATGTTGCTTTCCAACAATATTAATAAGATTTTTAATGGTTTGCTGTAAAGTTGAATGGGTTTGCATGATGCCTTTTCCATTGATAAGATCCCCT
Organism: Acinetobacter psychrotolerans; assembly: GCF_048552595.1. Classification (NCBI taxonomy): domain Bacteria; kingdom Pseudomonadati; phylum Pseudomonadota; class Gammaproteobacteria; order Moraxellales; family Moraxellaceae; genus Acinetobacter; species Acinetobacter psychrotolerans. The sequence goes on from NZ_JBIMDK010000023.1 coordinate 14,272, forward strand.
CTCCTCCGCAGGAGAGGGTTAGGGAGAGGTATTTTTAATCAATTAAAGAGATGAGTTCTTCCCTCACCTCTAAGCCATATGTTGCGTAAAAAAGGCTCTTTAATTACAAGCTGAAATCATTCCTAACTCCTCTTTAATAAAGAGGAGGAATATGTTCAGCAATAAGAGGTCTTTACATATAAAGAGTAATCACCCTCTCAACTCTCTATCCAATTTCACCAAACAGTTTTCTGTAATATCTGCAATGGTCTTCGCACCAGTCAACGTCATTGCCACACGCATTTCTTTATCAATTAAATCAAGCAGATTTGATACACCTTCACCACCTGCTGCACCTAAAGCATAAATAAATGCACGACCCAACATACACGTATCTGCACCCAATGCGAGCATGCGCACAACGTCTAAACCGTTACGAATGCCAGAATCAGCAAGAATTTTAATATCACCTTTAACTGCATCTGCAATTGGAGGTAAAGCACGAGCTGAAGATAAAACACCATCTAGCTGACGACCACCGTGATTAGAAACAACGATCCCATCTGCGCCAAAACGTACTGCATCTTTCGCATCTTCAGGGTCTAAAATTCCTTTGATCACCATTGGGCCATCCCAAAACTCACGAATCCACTCAAGGTCTTTCCATGAAATAGATGGGTCAAAGTTATTCCCCAACCAACCAATATAATCTTCTAGACCCGTGGGTTTTCCTAAGTATTTAGAAATATTTCCTAAGTCATGCGGACGACCGAGTAAGCCGACATTCCAAGCCCAGTGCGGATGAAAACACGATTGCATATAACGACGCATGGCTGCATTTGGACCACTCATACCAGAGTGTGCATCACGGTAACGCGCACCTGGAACAGGCATATCCACTGTAAATACTAGTGTAGAACAACCTGCCGCTTTTGCACGTTCCAATGCATTTTTCATGAAGCCACGGTCACGCAGTACGTACAACTGAAACCACATTGGACGGTTAATAGCAGGTGCAACTTCTTCAATTGGGCAAACTGAAACAGTAGATAATGTAAAAGGAATACCTTTTTTATCTGCTGCAACAGCGGCTTGTACTTCACCACGACGTGCATACATACCTGTCAAACCGACAGGTGACAAGGCTACTGGCATCGATAAGGTTTCATCAAATAGTTTAGTTTCCAAACTCAACTGCGACATATCATTCAGAACACGTTGCCTTAATGCAATTTTTGATAAATCTTCTACATTACGTTTAAGGGTGTATTCTGCGTTTGCGCCACCATCAATATAATGAAATAAAAATGGCGGTAAACGACGTCGTGCAGCTTCGCGATAATCGTTAGCAGAAGAAATAATCATACTTAAATCCTGTTTAATCGACTTGCACGTTCACGGCGGGCATCTTCCTCACCGATAGAACGAACTTGTTGAATGACAAATTCGATATGTCCACACACTGCCTTACGTGCAGCTTCTGGATCTTTACGTTCAATTGCATCCATGACTTGAAAATGTTGATCATGCAATTGATCAAAGCGGTGTGATTCCGAATACACTTTTTGTCGCCCCAAAACCACGTTGTATTGAAGTAAATCAAAGAACCCTCGCATGACCTGTATGAGTACCAGATTGTGCGAGGCTTCAGCAATTGCAAGGTGAAAATACGCATCAGCCATTGATGCTTTATCGGCATCACCTATCGACTGAAAATGGGCAATTTGGTCGTAATATTCACGAATTTTTACAAGGTCTTCTGGGGTTGCTCGCTGTGCGGCATACCATGCAGTTCCGCCTTCCAAAATCATTCGTGCTTCTTGAACATCAAAACGATATGACGGATCTTGATCTATCAATTCGCTGATGGGCTGTACAATTTGATGTTGTGACCAATTATGAGGTAAATGCTGTAAATAAGTTCCTGCTCCAACTTTACTGAGCAGCATGCCCATACTGCTCAGTTGCGAAATTGCTTCTCTTAAAGAAGAACGGGATACACCCAGTTGTTCGCACAACTTACGTTCCGCAGGCAAACGATCTCCGACTTGCATATGGGTCTGTTCGATCAATATACGCAGGCTTTGTACTGTTTTGTCGGAGACTTTCATCTGCTTTCCTCAGATTTTGGCAGTGTATGTCATGGCGTGATTCACAAAACCATTTAAGGAATCATCCATGGGAACACATAGGCTTGTAGAGTAACCATAATACCCATCATGATAGTAAACGCTATACTATGTTTTACTGTAAAACGGAACAAATCAGATTCCTTACCCACCAAACCGACTGCAGCACAGGCAATTGCAATGGATTGCGGAGAAATCATTTTCCCTGTCACCCCACCACTGGTATTCGCTGCAACCAATAACACTTCTGGTACACCAATCTGCTGTGCAGTCGTTGCCTGTAATGCAGCAAATAAAGCATTTGCCGAAGTATCTGAACCTGTGAGGAATACACCTAACCAGCCAAGGAATGGCGAGAAGAATGTAAATGCCTTACCCGTATGTGCAAGTGCCAATGCCAAAGTTGCAGACATACCAGAATAGTTAGCAATAAATGCAAATGCTAATACCATACCAATGGAATAAATTGGAATTTTCAGTTCATTAAGTGTTTCACCAAACGTTACCACGGCATCTTTTGGCTTCATTTTTAAGAAGAAAATGGTGATAAGTGCCGCAATAAAGATGGCTGTACCTGTTGCAGATAACCAGTCAAATTTATAAATTGCATCATAATCCTTTACTGCAGGAACAACTGGAGGCAACTTTTGAATCAATTGATGTAAAAAAGGTACTTCGATAGAGAAAACTAAATCATGCAAAGCACCATCTTTAGCGAAGAGATCTTTAAATGGCTTAATACTCCAGATCGTCACCATCACTGTTAATATCGCAAATGGTGACCATGCTTTGGCAATTTGCCCCATCGTATGTTTTTGATTACGTTGTGCCGCAAGATTTTCATCTATATTTACATCTTCATTAGCAAAACGGAAAACGTGTTTTGGCTGCCAGAATTTTAATAAAACAGTTAATGAAACCAGTGCTGCAATAGCTGCGGTAATATCTGGCAATTCAGGCCCGACAAAATTCGACGTTAAATATTGTGCAACGGCAAATGAACCACCAGCAACAATCACTGCTGGCCAAGTCTCTTTGACACCACGCCAACCATCCATAATCGCCATAATCCAGAACAGTACAATCGGCACCATAAACGGTAACTGACGCCCCACCATCTGACTTATTTCAAGCGTATCTACACCCGATACTTGCCCTGCCACAATAATCGGAATACCCATTGCACCAAAAGCTACAGGTGCCGTATTCACAATAAGGCACAGACCCGCTGCGTACAGTGGTTTAAAACCTAATCCGACCAATAATGCAGCAGTAATTGCCACGGGTGCGCCAAAACCTGCCGCGCCCTCAAGGAAGGTACCAAAGGCAAAACCGACCAACAACATCTGTAAACGCTGATCTTCGGTGATGGACAGAATTGAAGATCGAATAATATCGAACTGTCCTGTTTTTACCGAAATTTTATAAAGGAATACAGCACCAATAATGATCCATGCGATTGGCCACAGACCATAAAAGAACCCGTAAATCATGGATGCAAATGCCATCAAAACAGGCATTTTGTATGCAAATAATGAAACCAGTAGCGCAAGTACAACAGTAATTGTGCCCGCCACGCTTCCTTTCATACGGAACACAGCAAGTGCTAAAAAGAAGAAAATAATCGGAATGAGAGCGACTAAACTGGAAATCCAGATATTGCCCATCGGATCATAAATCTGTTGCCATTGTTGAAGCATTGTCATCTCCTTGAAATGCTTTCAGGAAAGCTAAATATGGTCTGATTATCCATCAATATTAATAATTTTGGTCTGACCAATTAAGATATTGTTAAAAAATAAATTCAAAAATACACAACAATAGTAATTTTTATAATCAAAAAGATCAATATTGGTCTGATAAATAATTTATTGGTACGACCAATTAACAAGTAAGTTAGGTACTATAAATCAATATTTACCACACTATTCCAGTGTAGTAATTTAAACAAATAACTTGTTTTTATTTAAATTTTTCTAAAACCTGAACGTATCGTAAATTATTTTTACAACTTTAGTCGTATAAGCATAATTACGCATGGGTATTGACGTCACTTCATTAAATCAAGAAATAAAAAAAATCGTTAAATCAAGTCAATAAGCAAAACTTGAATTCAAAAAGCCAAATGGTGCTGTTCACTATCTCGCTTTTGAAACTGCTTTATTTAAATAAATATTTTCATCTTGAAAGGAATAAAAAATTAAAGAAGTAAGTGATCTATTTATCCAGCTATTCTCGCTATTTTTAACGATTTTACTTTTAGAGAACTAAAAGCGATTCCCGTACAAATCAGTACTGCACCAATGATGATATTGATTGTTAACGGTTCATTCCAGAGGACATAACCAAAAAATAGACTCAAAATTGGAATACACATGATAGAAATAGAAGCAATAAAAGTATCCACTTGACTGACAATCCAATTCCACAAAACAAAGGCAAAGCCAGTGCCAACCACAGCAATATAGAACAGCATGCCATCATTGAATGGATTCATCCAAATATTAAAATCAATCGGTTCAAATGCCAAAGCAACGACAAAAATTGCAATTCCGCCCATGAATAATTGCCAAATAGTCAGTTTCATTTTGTCATAAGTGGCAAAATGCTTTTTCATATATACAGTCGTCAATGCCCAGAAAAAACCTGATGTAATTAAAATCATTTGCCCAATGAGCGATACATTGAAATGAATATGATGCAGTTGAGGCCATAAGATCGCGATCAACCCTAATCCACCCAGCAGCAAGCCTATTATTTTCTGTCTATTTAAATATTCATTCAGAAAATAATGCGCTAAAACAGCAATGAATATAGGCATTGTAAAGACTAAAACTGCCGATAATCCTGAATCGACAAATTGCATAGCAAAAGTTTGTGTCGCATAAAAACCAAAACAAATCATCAAACTAGAAATCATCAATTTTTTCCATTCACCCTGTTTAGGTAAAATTGATTTCCTCAGAATGGATTGCACGACCATCAGAGTCAAAGCTGCCAATATTAATCGCACAGAAATAAATAAGAATGGTGGAAAAATTTGTAGACTGTGTTTGACCAGCCCCCACAATGAACCCCAGATCAGGCATAGCAATGCAATTGCACTGATAACGCGAATATTCATTTGTTGTACTCAACAGGTGGAAAGTCACACAAGTATAAAAAACAAATGACATCATGAATAATGTTATATTTTAATATATCCATCATTTTTTTTAATGTCTATTTTCAAACGAAGCTATTTTATAATCCCCGAAGCTTAAAAATTGAAGGACATTTTTATAAATAAGGAAGCCGTTAACATGAATATAGATATCAGCGACATTAAATGTTTCGTGAACGTTGCCGAATTGAAAAGCATGTCTGCGGCTGCCGTTAAGCTGAATTATTTACAATCCAATATGACGGCTAAAATTAAAAAAATTGAACATCACTATAAACGTCAATTGTTTATTCGAAAACCCAAAGGTGTAGAACTGACCGATTCAGGTATGCATGTCTATGCACAATATAAAAAATTACTTTTCACTTGGGAAGAAACAGAAAATAAAATTTATCAACAAGATATGTATTTGCGTTTTGGTACCAATACCAGTTTAGGCGGCATGCGCTTCTACCCTTCATGCAGCCAGCTTTATATGACTTATCCTGAACTTTCGATCACCATGAAAACAGGTGCAACGGGTTTTCTTGAAAAAGAGGTTCTACAAGGAAATATTGATATTGCTTATGTTTTAGGGCATCCCGATCAAAAAAATCTTCAATATATTCAAAAAGGTAAAGATGAACTTGTGATCATTGGTAAGGAAGTCATTAATCATGAACATTTTACCGATGCTATACATCAGCAAAACCTTTTATTTACCTCACTTGATTGCTGCTATTCGACAACGCTAGATCAAATTTATAGCGACTACAATTTAAACAAAGGTGAGTTTACCCATATTAATGACTATGAAGCATTGATCAATTTTACACAGCTTGGCATGGGTATTTCCATGGTAACGAAATCACTTGCGAAAAAATTTGGCATACAATATTACATCGATGTTCCAGAGCAATATCGCCATATTGGTTTATATCTGATTGCTCGTAATGACCATGTCTTCACGCCTATCGAAAAACAATTTATTGGCTTAAATGATGCTTTATAAATAAATTCAACTATCACTTTCATTAAATATTTGAAACATTTAAAGGTGTGTACTTTTCCCAACGAAAAATTGAGTAATACAGCATCATCACGGCTAAAATAGTTCCAATCGGAACTAAACTTAGCATAAAAATAGTGTAAAAAATTGAACCTAATCGATTTTCCAACCTTCCATATTTCACATTTTTTGCACATAAAAAATGTATATAAATTAAAAATACTTTACCAATTAAACTTCCAATAAAGTATTGAGGCGATTGTATAAAAATGGCAAAAATCATTTGCACCAAATCAAAAATAAGGACATAAGCCACCACTTTATGAAGCGTTGATAATATTTGATTGTTATTTTTCAGCACTATTCTCACCCATTATCTAAATATCCCACTACTTTAATATTTATTGTAAAAACCTAGATTTCTCATATATTAATGGATTTTTTAAATGAAAAATTATGATTTCTATCTATAAAACAAAAAAATGTTTTGAAGAGTGCTACAATATTGCGTTAATAAAATTCTCCTTGGCTACCACATCGTATGGTGCCTATATTTGAAATAGTGAAAAGTTAGGACAAGCAATGACTGATAATGCAACCATCTTGCAGCATGTACCAGTAGGCAAAAAAGTGGGTATCGCTTTCTCTGGTGGTCTAGACACTTCAGCTGCACTTTTGTGGATGAAACAAAAAGGCGCAGAACCTTATGCATATACTGCAAACTTAGGTCAGCCAGATGAAGAAGACTATGATGCTATTCCACGCAAAGCAGAAGCTTATGGCGCAGTAAAAGCACGCTTAGTTGACTGCCGTTTACAGCTTGCACTTGAAGGTATTGCTGCAATTCAGTGTGGTGCATTCCATATCAGTACTGGCGGAATTCCTTATTTTAATACAACACCTTTAGGCCGTGCAGTAACAGGAACTATGCTTGTTACCGCAATGAAAGAAGATGATGTAAATATCTGGGGCGATGGTTCGACGTATAAAGGTAACGATATCGAGCGTTTCTATCGTTACGGTTTATTGACTAACCCTGCACTTAAAATTTACAAACCGTGGTTAGACCAAACTTTTATTGATGAACTAGGCGGACGTGCAGAAATGTCACAATTCCTCATCGATAATGGTTTTGACTACAAAATGTCAAAAGAAAAAGCCTATTCAACTGACTCGAATATGCTAGGTGCGACGCATGAAGCGAAAGATCTTGAATACCTCAATGCAGGTATCAAAATCGTTGATCCAATCATGGGTGTTGCTTTCTGGAAAGATGATGTAGAAGTTAAAGCTGAACAAGTTTCAGTGACTTTCGAAGAAGGTATGCCCGTTGCCTTAAACGGTCAGCGTTTTGACGATCCTGTTGAATTGATACTTGAAGCGAACCGTATTGGTGGTCGTCATGGTTTAGGTATGTCTGACCAGATCGAAAACCGTATCATCGAAGCGAAATCTCGCGGTATCTACGAAGCTCCGGGTATGGCACTTCTTCACATTACTTATGAACGCCTTGTAACTGGTATTCATAATGAAGATACCATCGAACAATACCGCATCAACGGTTTACGTTTAGGTCGTTTATTGTACCAAGGTCGTTGGTTCGATTCTCAAGCGCTGATGCTTCGTGAAACAGCACAGCGTTGGGTTGCTAAAGCTGTGACAGGTACTGTGACTTTAGAACTTCGTCGTGGTAATGACTTTACCATTATGAACACTGAATCTGAAAACCTCACTTATGAAGCTGAGCGTTTAACTATGGAAAAAGGTGATTCTGTATTCACACCAATGGATCGTATTGGTCAATTAACCATGCGTAACCTTGATATTACAGATACCCGTGCGAAACTCGGCATCTATACAAGTGCAGGTTTACTTGCAGTGGGTACTGGTTCTGCTGTTCCACAATTAAAAGACAAAAACAAATAAGTTTGTTTGCTACTTTTAAATGTTGAAAATAAAAACCGCCTTTCATGGCGGTTTTTATATATTGACTCTTCTAGTGCTTTTCAAAATATCAATGAAATCATGAAAATTGAATCTATGAATTAAAAACATGATGCTAAGAAAAGTAAATAAAACCGCTGTATGAGCGGTTTTATTGTGCAACTAGACAAAATACAACCTATTAAGAACCAGTCAACTGTGCCTTAGATTGTTCTGTACCGTGACTGCCTTGATTTTGTTGCTTTTGCAATTCAAATTTCTCTTCTTGTTGTTTACGAAATTGATCATATTTTTTTTGTGTTTCTATATCACTTCTCACAGCAAAAAAAGCCATAACGATAATAAATATAGGGATCAATAGACCCAGTGATGCCACTAAATAAAACTTAATAGTCTTTTTTGAATCAGTTCGTGCCATGTGAATAAACGATCTTTTTAGCTACTTTTTCGGACTCTAAATATAACAGAAGTTGCTTTTTATACAAATTTGAATTTCCATTTAAAAAGTAAAGGAGCCTTAGCTCCTTTACTTAAACTATTAATTCGCTTTCATATATTTCTGAATAAACTCTACAGCTTCTTTGTTTTTCTCAACAATCGCCCCAGTATGGGTTGCATTTAGCACAGGTAAAAACTCTACGTTACTTCCTTTAGCCTTCATTGCATCAAACATCGCTTTAGTTACAGGATACGGAACACTCATATCAGCTGTACCTTGTATAATCAAAATAGGTTTATCAATTTTGACTTCACCAGGTTGGCTATTTTTAAGGAATTGTTTAATTTGCGTACTTTGTTCAAAAGCTTTTTGATCTAATCCAGGATAATCCATTAGTTTTTTATCAGGATTAGCCTTTAAGAAAGCCACAATATCTTGTGTAAAGCGGTAACGAATACTGTCTTCAGGCTGAGTATCCGAATTTGCGCTATCTAAGCACAAACCATTCTCACCTGTCGTCCCTTCAGCTAAAGCAGCAATATCACCTGAACGTTGAGCTGCAAAAATATCACGATACTCAAAACGTGGGTCTACCGCTTTAATGCCAACTGCTGCAAAAGCAGCATAGCTTAATAATGTCGCATAAGCATTAATTGAGCCACTCTTTGCTCGAAATTCTAAAGTCGCACCAGCAGCCAATTCTTTTGCTTCTGCATCATTTAAAGCAGCAGGTGCAACTTTAAAAATAATGGTATCTAAACTTGATGCAGGTGCGCCCGCAACAGCACCTTTATAATTTACATCTGTATTGGCATATTGAGCCGTACCAATAGACGCTTGACCACCCTGAGATTGACCAATTGACATCCATTGTTTATTGAGCAATTTACCATAATGGTCTTGTGCAGCTTGGACGGCTGCAATTGCCGATTTTGCTTCACTTTCTAAATGTAAATATGGATGAATCCCACGAGTACCCATCCCCTCATAATCAGGTGCAACAATAACATAACCTGCTGCCAATAGACTTTTCGCTAAAGGATCTTTAAAACGTGAACCCAATACATTATTGGTTGGCGCACAATTGTCAGCATTGCCTAAAGTACCATGTTCCCACACGACCACACGATAACCATCCGCAGGTTGAATCACTTTTGGAAACAAAACCATTGCGGTTGCTTCAGCCGTTTTTCCTAGAACATTCTTCATGTTATAAGTCATGACTTTAATTGAAGCAGCTTCATCCAATCCTGGAAATTTATAAGCAGCTTCAGAAAGAAAAGTTTTATTCGGAGAAACACCAATATAGTCATCATGACTATTATTACATGCTGTTAAAAATAAAAAAGTAGAACAAGTCAGCGTTATGAGTGACTTTTTAAAAATTTGTTTCACCTTAACATCCTAAAATTGTTAATTTTCAGCTCTCATCTTGAAAGCGATGTTATAAAAACACAATTAGAGTAATAACACTATATTTAGAACAATACTCTGAATTAATAAACACTTGTATAATTATAATTTAATCAAACAAGTTACTCATTCTATTAACTGGGTCAATTTTTACCTAAATATTTAATTGATTATTCAAGTTAATTGCGATTTTACTCTATGACTGATTAAAGCTGATTTGTCTAAACAATGCCTAATCATCATTGGACATACTTAAAATAGTAAAAAACCGCAACACATAGATTTTAACTATGTATCACGGTTATTTTTGGAGGTATTACACTATTCACAATAATGTAATTTTAAACCGAAGCTTTATCTATTAGTTGGCATTTTCGCTTTAATAAAAGCAACTAATTCTGGATTCATCTTCACAATTGCTTCGGTATGAGATGCACCTACAACAGGTAAAAATGTTACATCAGTACCTAAATCTTTTAAACCTTGTTGCAAAACATTAGTTACAGGATACGGTACAGCCATATCTGCTGTTCCTTGAATAATCATGACAGGTGTATTAATTTTCTTTGTCGCAGGTTGGTTATCTGCTAAGAATTTTTTCACTGTAGGGTTTTCTTGGAAACTTCCTGCTAAGCCGGGATAATCCAATACTGTTTTACTAGCATTTTTCACTAAGAAATCACGAATATCTGCAGCAAATTTATTATGTAAATCGTCTAAGCATAAACCATTTTCACCTGTCGTTCCCTCGGCTAATTCTGCAACAGTTCTAGAACGTTCTTGGAAAATTTCACGATAATTAAACTTAGGTTCGTAAGCTGTAATTCCCACAGTTGTATAAGCTGCGTAAGCCAATAATTCCGCATAAACTTCCACGGCTGTTCCCACTGGGGCAGTTCCAGCCTGTTCTTGTTGTAAAATATTTAGAATAGCTTGCGGTGCAACTACAGAAATAATATAGCCTAAACTAGAAGCAGGCGCTCCAGCTACAGCACCTTTATAATTGACATCATTATTTGATAATTCGGCTGTTCCTAATGAAGCATGACCACCTTGCGACTGCCCAACAGACATCCATTGACCATTAATTTGACTACCATAATGGTCTTTATAAGCTTTCATCGCATAAATTGCTGAATTTGCAGCACTTTTTAAATTTAAATATGGATGAACACCTGCCGTACCCAATCCTTCATAATCAGGTGCAATAATGACATAACCCTCTGCCAAAAGGCTTTCAGCCATATTTTTAAATCTTGGATTAAAAGCATTTCTACTTGGTGCACAACTATCACCACCACCAACTGTTCCGTGCTCCCATACCACAACTTTCCAACCATCTGTTGGACGAACTGTCTTTGGCATAAAAACCATTGCTGTAGCATTTTTAGTTTCACCCAATACATTCGGCATATTATAGGTCATCACTTTGACCGATGATGCTGATGTCATTGTATCTAAATTATATGTTTTTTCAGATACATAACTCTTATTCGTTGACCACTGGTTATTGTCATCATCATTACATGCTGCTAAAAATAAGCTTGCACTGCATGTGATCGCTAATAACGTCCGTTTAAATAATATTTTCATAGATCATCCCTCTATTCTATTTTTAACTTACTTTAAGTACTCATATAATTAAGCATAAAAAAAAGCACCTGACTAGGATGCTTTTGAACAATCATTAAAATTATCTTCAACAACCAACTCAATTAAAATTTTATTAAATATTATCAATTATTTAAAATCAATAACACAATATCAAAGATAATTTTAAACTTTTAAATAAAAGCCATAAATATTCCGACAAAAATAATCAATCCAACCCAACGGTTATGGCGAAATGCCCAAAAACAGCGCTGCGGATCTCGATCTTTGGTTTTCGTCCATTGGTAGATAAAATCTAAAATAACCAATATTAACGCGGCTACGCCAAAAGGAATCAGGATATTTTCTAAATAAAGTGCTGCACCAATTAAAACGATACTACTCACCTGCAACAATGAAATAATTTCAATATCATATTTTCCAAACAAAATTGCCGTGGATTTTACCCCAATTTTTAAATCAAATTCACGGTCAGTAATTGCATATTGCGTGTCATAGGCTACAGTCCAAGCCAAATTTCCAAAATACAGCAACCAACAAGTCAAATTAGGTTCAACACCCACTGCTGTATAGCCCATCGGAATTGACCATGAAAATGCAGCACCCAGAAAAACTTGTGGTAAGTGAGTATAGCGCTTCATAAATGGATAAATAAAAGCCAAAAATAATGCACCAAATGACCAATAAAATGATTCAATCGGCAAAAATAGCAACATTGCTGCACTGGCAGTGACTAAGAATAAAAATACAAAAATGGCTTCTTTTGCGCTAATTACCCCTGTCGCCAAAGGGCGAGTCTTGGTGCGCTCGACATGTCCATCCACTTTACGGTCTGCAAAATCATTAATTGCACAACCTGCAGCACGCATAAAAATTGTTCCTAAAATCATTGGAATAAGAATTTTAATCTCAGGAATACCTTTATTTGCAATCCACATTGCCCACATGGTTGGCCAAAAAACCAGTTCTGTTCCAATGGGTTTATCAAAACGGCATAAATAATAATAAGCTTCTAAACGTTGTTGCCAAGTGGTATGTTGCGTCGTCGCCATAACAGTCCTTCAATATACTATTTTGAAATACTTTGCTGTTTTAAAAATTGCTCAAAAGCAGGTAAAAATGTTTCTTGAACAATAAATTTACAGCCATGCCAAGTATAACAACTTTGTCGTGTCCACCCGTCTTCTAATAAAAGCACACGTCTTTCACATGTAGGATTGGTACGCTGAAATAAAAACCTGCCTATCGGTTTACGACCAATATGCTTAAATAATCGTGCTTTACCTTGAATACTCAGAATTGGAAAAATGCTTTTTGCTTTGACCCAAGGCTGCTCATTGCAACCAAATAAATAACTTTCTCTGACCCATGAGGTATGTTGGTGTGACATTCTCATCCACTTTGCATCGTTAAAACTTAAACGTTGGAAATGCTCTTGGATCGGCTCAACTTTAAATATACCATCTGCTAAATCAGTCAGTTGCTGTGTCAATGAACCTGAGGCATACAACCATGTTTTTAATTCAGGAGGACAAATTGGATCCCTTATTGTGCATGATTGTGTCAAAGTTCTACCCTGTGTTTATTGGATGGCTCAGTTTAACTGAAATTTACTGCATTATTTATAATGGTCATGAAATTTTAGAAAGTCAGTTGATAATCTATAGCGAAAATCATTCTGTATACAACTGATATTATAATAGTTTCACTCAACTAAGCATTATCTGTTTTAGCAATTTCTTCATACGTCCCCTGTTGTGTCTTAATCAAGATCATACCTTCCGCACTCAGATAAAATTTTTCAGGATAATCAAACTCCAGAGCCAATTCTGGGTTCTTTAAACCAACAAATTCTACTTGTTTATAACCTTCAGGTGTTCTCGCAGTCTCGATATAAATGACTGTCGAAAAATTCATTTTAAAACCTTTAACATGATCTTTCGGATCTACCCAAGGATAAAAACCCGTATTCTTTTTACGCTGCGCCATATTCACCAACTTACATTTAAAAAATTTACTGCATTCAAAACTCTTCTTTCATCATTACTCACTCTTTATTAGGTTCCCTGAGCAAAGTCTTAGCAGAATAATAGGGACGAATGAAAGAACTCTAATAATGAATCATACAAAAAAACCCGCCGAAGCGGGTCTTTTATCACTTAAATTCCTAAAGAATTACAAGCTGTAGTACATATCAAATTCAACTGGGTGAGTCGTAGTATTTAAACGACGTACGTCTTCAGTTTTAAGTTCGATGTAGGCATCCAACATATCTTTAGTGAATACACCACCCTTAAGAAGGAAGTCATGATCCGCTTTAAGTGCTTCAATTGCCATATCTAGGCTATGAGCAACTGTAGGGATTTTAGCTTCTTCTTCAGGAGGAAGATCATATAAGTTTTTGTCTGCTGCTTCACCAGGATGAGTCTTGTTTTGAATACCATCAAGACCAGCCATCAACAATGCCGCAAAACCTAAGTATGGGTTCATCATTGGGTCTGGGAAACGTGCTTCGATACGTTTGCCTTTAGGGCTTGAAACGTAAGGAATACGGATAGAAGCTGAACGGTTACGTGCTGAGTAAGCAAGCATAATCGGTGCTTCATAATGCGGAACTAAACGCTTGTACGAGTTTGTAGAAGGGTTTGTAATCGCATTCAATGCGCGAGCATGCTTAATGATACCGCCTATGAAATACAATGCCATTTCAGAAAGACCAGCGTATTCATCACCTGCAAACAAGTTCTTACCATCTTTAGAGATAGAGATGTGAACGTGCATACCAGAACCGTTATCACCAACCATAGGTTTAGGCATAAACGTTGCAGTTTTAGCATATTGGTGAGCAACGTTCCAAACAGCATATTTAAACTGTTGAACTTCATCAGCTTTACGAACCATCGTGTTGAAACTTACACCAATTTCTAATTGGCAAGATGCAACTTCATGGTGATGTACTTCTACACGACCTGGGCCCATGATGTCTTCGATACGTGCACACATTTCAGCACGCATATCATGTGAAGAATCTACAGGAGGAACTGGGAAGTAACCACCTTTAACACGTGGACGATGACCAGAGTTACCACCCTCGTAATCTTTGTTCGTAGACCAAGCAGCTTCTTCAGCGATCAATGTATGGCGAGCGCCAGACATATCAATTTCCCACTTAACTTCGTCAAAAACGAAGAATTCTGGTTCTGGACCAAAGAATGCAGTATCACCAATACCAGTCGATTTTAAATATTCTTCTGCACGACGAGCAATAGAACGTGGGTCACGGTCATAACCTTGGCCAGTAGAAGGTTCAATTACATCACAAGTGATAACAACTGTCGCTTCTGCAAAGAACGGGTCAAGAAATGCGGTATCAGGATCTGGACGTAAAATCATGTCAGACGCTTCAATGCCTTTCCAACCAGCAATTGAAGAACCATCAAACATTTTACCATCTTCGAAAGTATCTTCGTCGATTGTGTCTGAAGGGTAGCTTACATGCTGCTCTTTACCCTTAGTATCAGTAAAGCGAAAATCGACCCATTTTGCGCCACTTTCTTGTATGAGTTGAAGGACCTTGTTCGCCATGCTCATTTTGCTCCAATGAATTTTTGTTGCACTTCATAAGTGCGTGTTAGTAGTTGGTATTAATATAGCAATTAGCATACCAACTTTTGATTTGATTGCTAAAATATTGAATTCCTTATTGGAAAATAAGCTTAACAACCTTCAAATTCTGACTATTATACTGTGTCGATTTAGAATTGCACCATATTCAAACACACTTCTTACTTTTAAATGATCAAGTAAATTTTAATGCACTATTTTTGTGCGATTATCTTTAATTGTTTTATCTTGGTGCTCATCCTCTCTTAAAAAATGATCACCACGTATTTTTATACAATCATTATTTAACTTTTTTATGTCACAAATATGAAAAATAATATTTAAATAAGTTTAAGGGTTTTGAATTCAGACACAAGTTTATAAAAAATTTACAATGCCTTTATATAACCTAAACAAACTTAAGCATACTCAACTTCTGCTCGTGCAATAAGTGCTTCAACCGTAAGTAAAACTTCATCTTTTTCTCGCGCATCAATTGCAAAAATCGGCATACTCAATTGGTTCAAATGCATCCAATCTTTATATTGTTTTAATAAATGCTTTGAATCTTCATCGACATGGGTTACGCCCACAACAATATTATTGACATATTCTTTGAATGTTTTGTGATAGAACTTCAAATCTTCTAAAGCGTCTTTTTGGGAATGATCAATTAAAATCACAGCACCGATTGCACCTTTACAGATCACAGACCAAACAAAATCAAAACGATCTTGTCCAGGTGTTCCATACAATCCGACAACCACACCATCTTCTAGTTTAATTTCGCCATAATCAATACCTACTGTAGTTAAGGCTTTATTATGCGCTTGTTGATCCGTATTCTGTGCTTCGGTGGATAAAACTGAAATTTCAGACAATGATTTTATTGCTTGGGTTTTGCCCGCCCCCATTTTGCCGCCAAATACAATTTTATATTGATGTAATATCACTTCTTTACCTTTATTTTTTTACAATCTGTTTTAAACAATATGTTCATTACTTTACAGTGAAATATTTTACATCACTCAGCTTGTTTGAGAGTTATAGAACCCATCTTTTTCGTTTATAAATACAGTAGATTAAATACCAAGTTTCATTCTTAATTTTCCAAAAAAACCACGTAATGCACCTGATGTTGGCTTTTCTTCAAGGATAAGTTTGGCACTTTCAGCCGGTATTTTACCCAGTACATGAGTCAATAATCCTATGGTGACAAACTTATTCAATTGCTCTATTGAATAACCTGTCTTTTGAGCAACTTGATGAATACTTGCGCCAACTTCAAAACAAGCCGATATTTTAAATACCATTTGACGTTCATTCTGATGATTCGGCTGTGGCCAAGACTGCAATTTATAAAAATCAGCTCGGTGAAGTTTTAAGTCAATATCGCTTGAATACCACAAAAAATTCCAAACCCATGAAGTCAGATCTTCACCTTGGCTTGAGTTTACCGCTTGTGCCATTTGCATAGTGGCATAAGTATAATTCAGTGAAGCATCTGTACTTTGTAATTTACGGGTTGGATCTGCCCAAACCTGCTGCGTACGAATATTCATTAATGCAATATTTCCATTCGCATCAAAGACTTGTAGATTACCATTTCTTTCGTTAAAAAATTCTGGAATAACTTTGATCAAGTCAATTGACTGAGAAATTTTTTGCACTAATTTTTCAGTTTTATTGCTGACAGGGACTTGTAAATAACGCTCTTTAAACCAAGCACGTGTCTCGGCTGTGACAGAAAATGGTAAATAAAGTTTATCTCCCTCTATTTGTCCAGATTTCTCATTTTTATTAACTAAACGCAAATAAGGTATTTTTTTAGCCCCGACTAAATTTTGAATTGTAGGCGAACTAAAAAACATGTCATTGACCAGCAGGATATCTAAATGAGGATCCGCAATATTCGCCCAACTTACCTCTAGAGAGTCGTCATACATTATTTTGATTTTTTGCTTAATGCCATCGAGCACATTTAAACTTAAACCAAATATTGCGATTTTTACTTCTTCTTTCATTTAGCCCCCACGGCTACGCAAGAATGTGACAATATTATCATTAATTTGAAAAAATACTACAAAATTCGCAATATTGAAAATTAAAAAATATATGCACTATTTATCTTAAAATTTTATTAATGCGCTATCAAAATATATTCAAATTCAAGAATAAGCACAATCATTATTTTTTAATAATATTTTAAATAATAAATTTAATATTCAAATATTTATTTTTACCAAAAATCGACTATTAAATTTATTTAAACCAATACAAAGAACTCATTAAAATAAATTAAAAGTTTGTTTAAAATATACTTAATTCATTATTTATTAAAATTAATAAAATCTATGTATTAACAACATAATCACAAACATTCTAAATGAATATTCAGACACAACTAATAAATATCAAAGTCTACAAATGATGAATTTAATGTTAGACATTGCTTGATCATTTCAATATTAATATTTCGCCACAAAAGCGACACTTACTCATTCGGGCATCTGAAGAATTGAGTCCATTATTGAGTCATCTAATCATATTTGGATCGTAATATTCAAAATATCGACTCAAATTATGAAAATTAAGCATTCTAAAGAATGAAAAGTATCACTTGCACGATTACAATATCACAGCCAAAAATACTTAATTTCTATGTAGGATAGCCCAGTTAACTATTAGTTTAGGCGTCTGATATCACTAAAGTTAAAAAATGAAGCGACTTTTTGATAAACCTATTTAAAATATTGATCATGGATAATAAGTTAAAAACAAAATTAAGTTCTACCCATTCAAGGAAGTCTACTCACGATGCCATCGTTAAAACTAAATGCAAAAACCTTAGTCATCGATCTTTTACTTGCTGCATCAGACCGCCCTATTACTATTAAACAACTCATCGCTGCGGCTCAATTATTTGATATTTCTGATAATCAAATTCGTGTTGCAACAACCCGTTTGTGCCGTGAAAATAAAATTGAGTCCATCTCTCGTGGGACTTATCAACTTGCACAACAGTCACATGATTGGGCCGATATTATTATCAATCGTCAGAACGGCGTTCTAAAGACCAAAGCATGGCAACAGCAATACATCGCAATTTTTAGTAATAGTCTTGGACGTGTCGACCGCACTGCATTAACAAGGCGCGAACGCGCTTTAAAACGATTTGGTTTCAAAGAACTGGAACAAGGAATTTTCATTCGCCCAGATAATATAGCACTGACATTAGATGATATTTTTAACGCATTGGTTAATACAGGTCTTGAATCCACTGTAAAAATTGCTTTAATTCATTCATTTGATGAAAAAACACAGCAATTAATTCCAGAACTATGGGACACCTCAAAATTAGAAAATAATTATATTAAATACAATACAATCATTGAAAAATGGATACTTGAATATCCACATTTGAATATATTGGATGCCGCAAAACAGTCATTTTTATTGGGCCGAGAAACTATCGCACTGTTAATGATGGATCCTCTATTGCCTGAACCTTTTGTAGATACAAACTTACGTAATACTTTTATTCACAATGTAACCGAACTTGATCAGATTGGACTAAAAATCTGGAATACCTTGAATGCTGAGTATTCAAAAAGTGATTGATCATTCTATTTTCTAAGTCATTTATCCAAATAAATTTATTACATATTTTAAAATAAAATTCTATTGACTGTAATGTTTATTGCATTATATTGATCATTACTACAAATATAAATGGCGCATAAAAATGAATACCCGTGTCAGTGTGACTGAGTTATTCAGTCGGGAAGAAATTAAAGAACTCACCACTGCATCCGATCTGCACGGCGCATGGGCTATTGGCTCTACATGGGTAGTCATCGCTGCAACATTTACAAGCGTGGCATATTATTGGGAATATGCGCCTATTTGGGCAAAAGTTTTAATGATTGCAGTTGCTTTAGCCATTCTCGCTGGACGGCAATTGTGTCTTGCCATTTTAATGCACGATGCATCTCATCGCAGTTTATTTAAAGCAAAATTGTTGAATGATGTCGCTACAGACTGGCTCTGCGCCCGCCCAATCTGGAATGATTTACATAAATATCGGGCGCATCACATGCGACACCATGCCAAAACGTCTTTAGCAGAAGACCCAGATTTAAGTCTGGTCGCAGGTTTTCCTGTCACTAAAAAATCCTTATTGCGAAAATTCACTCGTGATTTAACTGGATTAACAGGAATAAAGTTCTTATTTGGTCGCTTGTTAATGGATTTAGATATTCTTGAATGGACCGTATCTAACGACCAGAAACGCATTCCGAAGAATGGAAAAACGCTACAGGATTATGCAACAGCACTCTTTAAAAATAGTTCAGGTGCTGTAATAAGCAATGCAGTAATTTTTGGTGCTTTATGGCGTGTAGGTCATCCTAAACTTTATTTATTATGGCCTTTGGCATATACCGTCCCATTCCCACTGTTTATTCGCATTCGTTCTATGGCTGAACATGCCGGCATGCAAACCAGTCATTCCGCCCTGAACAATACTCGTACTACACATGCAGGTCCGATTGCACGTTCATTTGTCGCACCCATCCATGTCAATTATCATCAAGAACATCACTTAATGGCTGCTGTGCCGTATTTTAAATTACCACGTATGCACGATTTACTCCGTGAACGAGGATTTGTAATTCAGCCACCCACCTATTTTGAAGTGATTCATTCTCTATCAAAATCAGAGAACAAAACACAAAATAATGATGCTTAATAGAATGTAGGATTTCCTATTTATTACATGTACTTTTCACATCCATAATGAATACTGATGATGGGATTGTGACATAAGGGACTGAATTAGAAATGGATGAATTTAGTCCCTCTATGTTTTATCTAAAATCGTTCGAATACCTATCGTTCTAATCGTCATTATTCACTCAAATATCTAAAAAACATAAGTTCATTTGTTGTGCCAAAATCTTTCATACTAGTACAACATTATTCAAAATATATCCTTTTTTACTTGGAAATAAATAAACAGCCATATCCATTTCTTGCTATGATAATCAACACTCTATTTTTAGCTCATTCACTGAATAAGATTCATTATTTAGTGGAAATGATTTGCTGAAAATTTATGGGTGTTCTTAGACAATAAGGCGCATTCTGGCGTATAAATTTCAATAGGTTAAGCTCATGCTTCTAATGATCGAAAAGAAAGATAAATATTCACGTTAGTTCCTTATAGTTCTCAAACCCCATATAACACAATGATTAAAAATTAAAATAAGTTCACATTAGTTCCTCTTAGTTCCTTTTAATACGCAGTATAAACGGGTAACATCACGGGTAAGCAAATTATTACTCTCTCGTTACCCGTCATGACATCAATAAAACTTACTGACGCAAAAATCAAAACTCTAAAACCTCAAGAAAAGGTTTATCGCATTTTAGATGCTGATCGCTTATACATTGAAGTGCGCCCATCGGGCACAAAAGTGTGGCGATTTAAGTTTGTGTTTAACAGTAAAGAGTCATCGATGAGTCTCGGTGAATACCCCGCTATCAATCTCGCAGATGCTCGCCTTTTGCGTGAAGAAATGAGAGCCAAGCTAGCTAAAGGTATTCACCCAGTTGAAGACCGCAGACAAGCTAAGCAAGCTATTGATGATGAACTCACAAACACTTTTAAAATTATCGCAGCAGAATATGCAAATGAGCGATTAAAGACTAAATCAGAACGCTACATTGATCAGTTTCAAGTATCACTTAATAAAGACATATTGCCAATTATTGGAAATAAAGACGTACGAAATATAACTTCTGCTGATGTGCTTACTATCATTAGAAATACAGTCAAGCGTGTGAGCTCTCAAAAAAATCACGGCACTGGTGAAATTACAGCTATCCAAAATAGAAAATTTATTGGTGCTGTAATGCGCTATGCAATTGCAACACTAAGAGCTGAGAATGACCCTACTTATGCTGTGCGTGATGTTGTTGCTCGCCCCGAGGTCACACATGCAAGATTGTTAAATAAAGAAGAACGAATTCAGGTACGCACAAGACTAGATAATTACGCCGGTGCTGAGACTGTTAAGCATGCAGGGTTTATTTTGCTCTATACAATGCTTAGAACAATAGAAATCAGAAGAATGGAATGGGATTGGGTGGATTTTAACGAGCGTATTGTCAGTTTTCCCAAAACAGCAATGAAAAAGAGTCGCGCCCATATTCTGCCGATTTCAGACCAGGTGTTGAGCATCCTCAAAACCCAGTATAAAAATTCAGGTAATAAAAAATATGTATTCCCTGCTGTCTTTAAAAGCGATGGCATGCTTAACCAAATGACCTTAAATCGAATGCTCGAAAATTTAGGGCTTAAGGATGTTACAGCACACGATTTCCGCGCCACAGCTTCAACACTTTTAAATGAAATGGGTTATGAGGAAAAATGGATTGAATCGCAGCTCGCCCATGCTGATGAGAATAAAACACGAGCATCATATAATCATGCTAAGTATCTAGCAGATCGAAAAAAGATGATGCAAGATTGGGCAAATATTGTTGATAGTTGGAAAAAATAAAATTGAAAACATGGCTCTATTCTACATTCAACAAGCTCTAAAAATCGGTGTATCGCATTTAGATTAATACCCCAACCTAAGCTAGATCGGGGTGTGAATTTTGGAATATAGAGTTTTTGAATTCGGCTACTTCAATAAAGGATACCAAAATGTAGCAAAGATACTATAATCATCTGCTAAGGGTGGAGATAAATCAATTTTTTGCGTTTCAGCATCGTAACATAAAAATAATGCTATCGTTTTTAATTGATTACGATTAAGTATATTTGACAACTCATTAATATAATAAGATCCTAAGTCCAAAATATCATACCATCTTGAAATATTTGAAGATGTACTGATATCAATATTATTTGAAATCATCACATTCATAAATCCAGAGAGGTAATATATTAAATTATGGATATTTAAATTAACATGCCCTGCAAAACTAAAAGCATCGTAATACCACAAAGGGATTTTTGACCAATTTTCAAAAGGCTCAATGTATATATTTTCCACCATATTACTCATTATAAAATTGGCAACATCTTCATTGTAGTATTTTCTTAATTCTACATAGAGGTCTTCTTTTGAATAATTAGCAAAACTTTTTGCACAGGTATCATAAAAATCTGACTCAGCTAGAGTGAAACTATTAGAAAAGTGAAATTCTGAAAAATTTTCAAAAATACTTGTTTTAAGATCAAATGAATTCATGATATTTCACCATTATTTAATTACTTGAGCCGCACCAGCTCGACAAGTTTCTGCAATTCCCCTGTTAGTTTGTGCTTCTACTACGTGTGGTTGGTGTGGTGGAAGCCAGCACATATTTTCCGCCTCCCTTGCTTCAGCCAAAGTATCCCATGCGACAGCTCTCACCAAAAATTCATTTTTATCAAAGTCTTTAAAAGTTTTGTTCCTCCCACCAGTCTGACAACTACCTAACGTCTGAGCTCTTAGCTTTGCAATTTTTTTATTATTTTCAATAGACAACTTTTCTTCATTTGGACATATCCAACATTGACCATACCCACTTTTTATCCCACTTGGACACTTAGCATTTCTCTCCAACTCCTCCTCAATTGGCTTAGCTTTAGCATCATCTTTTTCAGCTTCTGACAAAATATTTGTCGCCGCTGCTAAAACTGCAAACTGGGCATCGAGATTATTGTTTTGTGCATTTTCAATAACTTTTTGAGCAACGGTTTCGAGAGAGAGGTTTTTTTCTTCTATATCGCTTTCATTGACTGGATTGTATAAAGCTCCTCCATTACCGTTGTAGTTATTAATGCCGCCATAAACTAAGCAAAAACTATTTTTTGCTTTTGTTGTAATACCTTGCCAGCTAACATGCTTTGCTATGTTAAAAGACAACCATCCATCACAAGCTTGCTGTGCTGTATTAAAATACTTGTATTCGTCTCCAATTTGAATTCCATAAGAGCCTACTTTATCTGGAACAGAAACCTTATATTTTATTCGATTATTTGCAGGATCAAGAACCCAATCCACAGCACCTAATAACTGCTCAACTGCATAAGAGAGAGCAAAACCTGCACCGCCACTTCTTAATACTTTAGCGACCTGTGAAGCACTGGGTGTGATTAAAACAGATGATGTAATTGAACCTTTTAATCCATCGTATAAAATGGATGCTCCAACAGCAAAAGGGTTAGATAACCTCCACATCCCAAGTGTTGTAGCATTCATTAACGTCGAACTAAGTATTAACAATAAACTTGTCACAAAAAGAATTATTCTTTTAAGCATTAAAAACTTCACTCTTTATTTTGATGTGTCTATAAAATATTCAAAAATCTATTTTAAAAATAATAACATATTTATAACAAAAAATTAGAATCTTTAGTAGATTGTAAATCTTAAAAAATAATCAAACGTTATTTTAAATTCTGTGAGAAATCAAACCATATCCCTGACCTTCTTTCAGATCAAGAAACGAGAATACAGAATGAAAATTTGATGCAGGCTTTTGAAGACATTCAGATGAAGTTTGGTAAAGCTAAGATTTCTGTTGGACCTTGCTATTTCAAAGATCGTAAGTGGTCTATGAGTCGAGATATGTTATCTAAGAATTATTTTACGAAGAATGGGATGATTAGGGTTAAATAGAGCTTAAAAAAGATGAGTTTCCACAAAATTGTAGATAATATAATTGCATCTAATCCTCTTTAAAATCAAACATGAAAGAAGACATTAAAAAAACACTTATAAATACTTTTGGACGAATTTCATACTTAGCGATGATATTCTTTTTTTTGACATTTATTTTATTTACTCATAATGATGTTAATGATCCTCTGAAAGAATCTTGGACAGCTGGAATTTCTTTCCTATCAGTACTTTCAACTTTAGGAGCAGCATATATTGCTTCAAAGTTGTTCATTGATTGGAAACACTTACATAATAAACAAAGCTACACGAGCTTTGCTTTAAAAATCAAAAGTGATTCTGAATTTCTTGAAGATAATTTAATTTTAACAACTTATGAATTAGAGCAAATAAGTTTCCTGGTGAATACACAAAATTTCAATCAATCTGAAGCAAGTTTAATATTAAGAAACATAAAACGAGATATGTGGATGAGCTATAAAGCGCTAGTATCCTCTTCTCAGAACCTTCAATATGTTTTTGAAGAAGCTATAGACCCCATAAAACTCAAAAAATTTGAAGACGATGGTATTCAAGCTATGGATGAAACACCAAACGAACAATCCAATGTCTTTCAAGCACAGATTGATTTATTAAACAAAAATGTATCGGATCTTGTGAATATACATGATGAATATCATAGTGAAATAGTAAAAATAACCAAAAATATTAAAGCTCCTTGATAAGCCCCCTAAAGGGCTTTTTCAAACAGCTTTTGTTCTATTGATCAAATCACAAACGTGAATAGTCACAAAGAAACCATGATAGTGCGCTGAACCCCATCATGGTTTCATATAAAGTATTGATGCTTATGACTAAATTTCAAGTATTTCGCATAAGGTGTATTATGTTAATTTTAGAATTTCTAACAAAAATGCAAGAATACTTTTACAGCGATATTAATTATTTTAAAAGGAAATGCAAATGGATTTTATTTTTGAAGAGGTTAATGAATCTGATGCGATAAAATATGGATTAGATCCTAAAATTAAATATTGGGCTATAGATAGAGAAAGAGATGTTTTTATTTATGGCGGAGGATTGGCAAAAGTATTTAGACAAGAGGTCATGGATAAATCTGATTTTGTTAATGATTATGTATTTTTTTTAGGAAATAAGGAAGATCGATATGAGATACATCTTTCCAAGGGGAAAGGTACAATAAATCGATCAGAATTACAGAATAATGAACCGTGGGTTTATGTTTGGACTAAGGTTTTAAAAATAGTTAATGTAAAAAATAAAAAAATTGAAACGAATCCTGAGATATTTAACTTGCTAAAAGACGGATTGGAGGTTTTTGGAGGAGGGTTTGGGAATAATTTTATAATTCCAAATTTCGTTGTCCAATTTAATTTTTGAAATAAAGGTGAATTGTACATCATTTTACTTTAGTGATTAATTTTTTATTTGAAATATCAAAAATTTGAGATGATCGTATTTTTCATCTCCAAATTTTGATAAATTAATGTTAAATCAAACTTTTTTATCCAATTGGAGTAAATTCCATTACTTTTTCTAATTAGTAGTGCTTCATATAGTGTTTTTATTATTTGCACTAACTCATCATTATCATTCTGCAATGGATTAATTGATGCTACTGTTAAAAAAGACTTAAGATAGCCTTCTTTTGTCATTATTTCTTGTTCTAAATCATCACGGATTTGAACTTGATAAAGAATATTATCAATAAAAAAATGATATTTTCTATCAATAAATTTTGGTGATATTTCAGCTTCTGATCCTGAATTACTTTGCCATATTTGTCTTAAATATATTTTTCTTTCTTTATCTATAGTCCAGTCTCTACCAGGATGCCAGACTCCTCTAGGAACACTATTTTCTATTTCATCAAGACCATATTCAATACGATCCTCTTTACTAGTTCTTTCGTTTATAAATCCCATTATTTCCCCCATTATTAAATGTTCTTATTTCAGAGTAATTAGAATAGTTAAATTTAGCTAAAATTAACATAATACACCTTATACGAAACAGCCCTGTTAGAACCCATTTAAAGTGTCTATATTCTCACCAATAAAAATGTCTGGTTTATGATGGTTTTTATCACCATGGACTGGATATAAAATATAGATG